>JALOPT010000221.1 GCA_025453715.1 Methanoregulaceae archaeon
TTTCCCGCTCTCGAAAGTCTGACCGTAGCTCCGCGGATAAAGTTCGTTCCGGAGAGGTTGCTGATATTCACTGCACTCCCGCTGTAGCCGGAATCGGGTGCAATATGGAGTACGGCAGGTGCAGGACCCCGATCAATTACTGTAAAACCACCGGCAAGGATTCCCGATGGACTGCCGGGGTTCGTTACCACCACATCCCACTGGCCGCTGGCAGCGCCCTGCAGGTTGAAGATGCAGGTCAATCGGTCCGGAGACGCAACAACAAGGTTCGTTGCGGTAATCCCTGATGTTCCCTGAACAAGACGTGCAGCCGCGCCATGTTCAAACCCGGTGCCGGAGATAACTGCATGAACCGTGGACCCTGTAATACCGTTAGCCGGAGAAATACCGGTGACTGTTGCCGCAGCCCCCGGTGTCGGGGGTACAGTTGGGACAAACGTGGGCATTCGCCCGACAAAATCAGCGCTTACAAGAATGGTCTGCGACGTTCCACTGACAAAAACAAGCTGCACTTTTCCTGGCAGGGAGTCGGCTGTGTACTCGAGAAAATCACCGGCTGACCACCGGGTCCAGTTCATACCCCTTACGGTAAAACCGGAGGTCATATCCACCCCGTCGACAAGCACAGCCATTTCCTGGCGGGAGAGGGCATCCCCGCCATTATGGAAAAGGCGGATGGTAGTATTCCCGTCAGATGATATTACAGCATCGAGAGCAGGAATCCTCTGCGGGGGGGGTTGGGAAAAAAGAACAACCGCAATTATCGCAACCGCGGTTACAACAACGGTTATCAGCATAACGGACCCGATTACTTCAGATACAGCAGAGTCGTGACTTTTATTCAGCTTCTGTTCCGGCATCCCTGACAAACCCCCGTGTCCTGCTCCGTTTACCCAGTGTTGAGAGTTGAATCTCATTAGTCTATCTGAGCCCGGGCGCTTTTTACCCTCACTGAACTCCCCTGAAATTATTCACTTATAATCTCGATTGCAGAAATTTTGGGATTTTCACGACCCTTTATGAAATCGATATCAAGTATACCATCATTCACGGTAGCGTAAAATGTTCCGTCTGTTGCTGCATACATTCCGGCAGTCTGGAGCAGCGAGAGATCAGTTATCACCGGCTCTCCTTCAAGAGTGACACTGAAAATTCTCGGATTGGCAGGGTTAATGCCACTATAGATCTCGGCAAATTTCAGGGTCACTTTATAATCTCCCTCCGGCACGGTAAACCGATAATTCCCGTTTCCTCCAGAGAACCAGCTTTCGGTCTGGTAGAGCCGCGGATCACTGGTACCGGAGACAGGACTTGCAGTCGAATAGGAGTTCCGGTTTGGGTCATATCCCCAACCTCCGGGAGTATAGGACTGGTCTGCAGACCATAAATTATTCCTGGTATCTGTATATTCACTACCCCCGCAATTCACCCGCAACTCCACCCGGGGCTCGCCTAACGAGAGAATGACACGAGGCGATGATCCCCCGTGGTAAACCACGAGGAGACTGTGCGGGACACTCTGACCGGCAGGAATGTCATATCTGAGAGAATCCCCGACAGACCAGCGTGACCAGCTGCTCCCGTCCATGGCAGTAAACAGGTGTTTTGTATCATTGCCGGAAATGATGAACGAAACCTCCCCCTTATTGAGTGCGTCACCGCCGAGGTGCCGGATGAGTAGCGCGTGGTCAAGAACGGTGAGATCCGCTTCAACCGACGGGTAATTCTGGGCTGCGGGATTTGAAAGAATTGCAACACCCGCAAGTGCAACCCCTGCTGCAACTACTGCAATGAGAATAACAGCACCCAGTGTATCGGAAAATCCGGCCTCACAGGACATATTCTTCAGGATAGTGCCCCGCTGCCATGGATGGTGGTTGAGAACGTACCTGTGGCAGCAATGACGTTAATATCGTTCCAGCTATCCGCAGTATCGAAACCCTGTATGGTGACGCTTGTCTCGTTGCCTTCAGTTTTTGTGGAGTAATTGGGCACACCTGCAACGGAAGCAGTATACTCGAAATAATTCTTCCACATGACCCTTGACTGATTATCGGTGGTATTCACCGTGATGGTAATCCATTTTGTATTGGGGATGCCGTTGGCATAGGGTAGTGTACGGACCTGGTCAAGCCGGGTCTTGACCTGAATGGAGCTGCTGCCCCCGACAATCCCTCGGTTGTTCGGGTCAATTGAGAGGGCATTGACATTCACTGTTACAATTTTTTTGGTGATTACCGGGTCATTTACGTAGTGGAGGGAAATTCCGGGAGGAAGTTTATAGGTAATATTGCCATCTGACTGGGTCAGGAATACTCCCCCCATCTGGTAATAGTATGTCTGGGGGATCCAGTAATTATCCGCGGTATTCAAGCGAACCGAGACGGATTGCTGGCGGGGAATATACCTGCTCTGAATACCCCGATGTGACATTTCCCTTACCAAGAATATGGGGGATAACATGCAGGGGATCATAACGGTCAAGAGTAGGAGCAATGAAGAGGTTGTCAGGAACCTGTATGGCTGATTTCAGACCGTACGAATCATCCAGTAAATCAATGGTATATGAGCCGGGAGTGATTGATTTGTACACGGTCAAATCCTGTACTGAGGGCAGGGTTCCTTTAATGACGGTAACACTGATATCAGAGCCGGTATAAGCAGATGCCGGAGTTGAAACAAGACAGCTTACCCCGCCCGATCCCGTACCGATAACCTGGCCGGGCGGACAGGAACTGAGCTGCTCGACACGGTAGGCATCGTAATAGGTAAACCGTGGTGTCAGGTTCACGGTTGCCAGCCATCCGGATCCATTCACTTCAACCCCGTAATAGGTATCCTTTGAAAGGTCATCAGAGGTAATACCGGAGAGTGTTACATAGATGTGTTTCGGTGCCGATTCAATCCGGGCCGGAAGTTCCACGGCATCCTGTATGGTATCATTAATGACGAGGGAGCGGGAAACGATTGAAAGAACCTCGGGATCTTTTGTCCGGTCATTTACCGCGATGACTCCGGATGAACGTACCGGACTCATGAGCGGAAAAAAACCCAGGGTTCCCTGGGAATACGCTCCCTCAGTTCCCAGGGTGAAAGAATTGCTGACAGTAGTGCCGATTTTATTGTTGTTGAAGAGTGAGTCAAGGCTGAGCTTGTACCCGACAAACTGGTCTTTTATTTCATTCATATGGACAATTTCATTCTCCCTTCCTTGTGCAGGAACCCCGTAGGTCAGATAAAGGGACGCTGCCACCACTATAAGACCGATGATCAGCACGAATCCTATCACTTCTGAAAGTCCGGATTCGCTTTCCGGGGCATGGTAAGAATTTTTTGCCATAACTTATGATTCGTTTGACAACGGGTCATATAAATGTTGTTCGTCAGAAAACTCATTTCCTGCCAAAGACTGCAAAAGGGCGGCGAATCGCCTGATACTATTGCATCGTTATTTTCTGGTCTTTTTGGGACACAGAAGGGTTTTGTGCTTTGCTCACCAAAAAATAAGAACAGAATTTATGTGCAGCATGGTATCCGGACAGGTGTTTTAGTGTCGCTTTCGAAAGGCTGTGTTCTCTGTCATGAGGGGGCAAAGATGG
>JALOPT010000062.1 GCA_025453715.1 Methanoregulaceae archaeon
TGGTCAACCCAGGTATCAAGAAGATCATTGACCTGACAAAGAGGACTGTTGCAGTCAACTTCGCCGGTATCGATGAGGCATTGAAGACCGGAAAGGTCGGCGGCAAGAGCAACCAGATCCTTGGACGCACCATGAAAGTGGACTGTGTCAAGGACAACGAAGCACTCACAGCCAAGATCAAGGAAATGGTCGAAGTTACTGCCGGTGACAACACCAAGATCACCAAGGTCGGCGGCGGCAAGATGATCCTCGTCGAGGTCCCGTCAGCCCGTCTTGACTCAGCAGCAACCTACGATGCAGCATCAACCGCAGTTGCCGCAGCAACCACCTATGCACTGATGGACCAGTACAAGGTCGGTATGTTCGACATGTCGATGGTCAAGGCAGCAGTCTGGGGTACCTACCCGCAGACCATGGACATGCAGGGAGGCAACGTCGTCTCTATCCTGTCCATCCCGCAGAACAACGAAGGTCTCGGGTACGCACTCCGTAACATCCCTGCGAACCACGCAGCAATGATGACCCACCGGAATGCAATCCAGGGTTCCGCACTTTCATCCATCTTCGAACAGGCCGGAGAATTCGAGATGGGTATGGCAATCGGTCCATTCGAACGTGCACAGCTCCTGCTTCTCGCATACCAGGGACTCAATGCAAACAACATTGTCTACGACCTCGTAAAGAAGAACGGCAAGACAGGAACTGTAGGTACCGTTGTCCAGAGCCTCGTTGAGAGGGCAATCGAGGACAAGGTCATCAAGGCAGGCAAGAAGGGCAAGAGCGGCTTCAACTTCTATGACACCAAGGACCCCATGCTCTGGAACGCATACTGTTCCGCAGGGACCCTGGCAGCAACCATGGTGAACTGTGGTGCCGGACGTTTCGCCCAGGCAGTATCCTCAACCCTGTTATACTTCAACGACCTGCTCGAACATGAGACCGGGCTCCCAGGTGCCGACTTCGGTCGTACAATGGGTGTTGCAGTCGGTTTCTCCTTCTTCAGCCACTCGATCTATGGTGGCGGTGGCCCAGGGGTCTTCAACGGTAACCACGTTGTAACCCGTCACGCCGCCGGTGTTGGTATGCCCTGTATTGTCGCTGCATGTTGTCTCGACGCAGGCACCCAGATGTTCGGCCCGGAGGCCACATCGAAGATCTACCAGGACACCTTCGGCCAGATCGATGAGTTCAAGAAGCCGCTACAGTCGGTTGCAAAGCAAGCATAATCCTTCAAGGATACGAATGACAGATGCCATATATCCCCAGGTAAGAATAGTCTCAGAGCGTTTACTCAATCCAGAGACAGTTGAACGTCTCCTCAACCTCATCATGGAAGAGGAGGGGATCCGGCGGGTCCTTTTAAACGGACCCCGTCTCCCCTCTTCAGTTCCCTATGGTCCCAGCAAAGGAATCGTCAACCCTCATGACATGAGGAAGACGATCAAGGTTGGAGAACAGGAAGTGGAACTCCAGGTACATGTAGGAACGATCCTGCTCGAACTTGAAAACCGCGATGTGATTCCTGCACTCAGGGTTGCATGTGATCAGGTCTTTACCCAGTTCGCTTACCGCATCCAGGAAGGACGTTATATGAAAACAGCGCCAACAACATCTGATTATGCAAAATACGGACCAGATGCAGACGCGTTGATTCTCGGGTTAGCGGATCCAAGTAGTAAAAAGGGCCCTGTGATTCTCCAGGGAATAAAATAACTATGCCGATGGGAAGAGTTACCCAGGTTGTCGACTGCCGAGAGGCGATGGGCATGGGAAAAGGCGGTGGAATTGCCCAGCGTGGGACTATTTCAGAATGCCGTTACCCGGATGTTATCGTGGTCGGCATGTCACCAGGCAGGCGCCATGTGACCAAGCCCGTGTGTGACATCACCTCAGCACTCAGGCAACAGGGGATCGAGTACAGTATCAGTACACTCGTGCTGAACGCCGGAAGCGGCGTGCCACCCGATGCAGATAAAATCGGCGGAGGAGTACTCGGAGCATATTTCGGCATAAATGATAAAGAGATCCGGCAGATCGAGAAGCATAAACTTGCCATTCTCCACCATGGAAATGTACGTTCACATGTTATTCACAAGGTGAGGTATATTCTCCAGGCGTGCGATATCAGGGCGGTCGTGGTCTCACAGGCCCCGATTGACTATGAAGATCTCGCGAAGGTAGGGGTAAAAACCTCGGTGGTAATGCCACCCGCGGATATGGTGAAGACAAGGGGTACGGTTGTCTCAATCGTGAGCGGCGTAACCCGGGGTCAGACACCAACCCGTGAAAAAATGGCGGAAGTCATTCATGCAGTAATGAGAATAATGAAAACTGAACAAAATTAGGAGTGATAAACAATGGCTTACAAAGCACAATATGGACCAGGTTCATCCATTATCGCCGCAAACAGGCGTAAGTACATGGACCCGTCTGAGAAGCTGGAAAAGGTACGGGATGTTTCCGATGAAGACCTTGTACTGATCCTCGGTCACCGTGCACCAGGGTCTGCATACAAGACTGCCCACCCCCCGCTGGCAGAACAGCAGGAACCCGCATGTCCAATCAGGAAAATCGTGACCCCGACAGACGGCGCAAAGGCCGGAGACCGCATCCGTTACATCCAGTTCGCTGACTCGATGTTCAATGCACCCTGCCACCCGTACCTCAGGTCATACCTCGAGATGTACAAGTTCCGCGGTATTGACCCAGGTACCCTTTCCGGACGTCAGATCCTCGAGTGCCGTGAGAGAGACATGGAAAAATACTCGAAGGAACTCGTTAACACCGTTCTCTTTGATCCGGCACGCACGGGAATCCGTGGCTGTACCGTGCATGGACACTCACTCCGTCTCGCAGAAGACGGCATGATGTTCGACATGCTCCAGCGCTGTGTCCTCGACAAGAAGAGCGGTATTGTAAAGTACGTGAAGGACCAGGTTGGTGTCCCACTCGACAAGGAAGTCAAGGTCGGGAAGCCAATGGACGAGAAGTGGCTCAAGGCGCACTCTGGTATCTTCCACTCACTCGTAGGCGTGGCATTCCGTGACGATGCAGAATATGTAGAATATGTCCAGCGTGTCCACTCGCTGAGGACCAAATACGGCTTCATGCCGAAGGAGTGATTGAAATGGCAACAAAGAAAATCGAAAGGACCCAGAAGCTCTTCCTGAAGGCACTCAAGACAAAATTCAATGAGGACCCACAGTCAACCCAGACTGTATTTGCCCGCGAGGGACTCAAGCAGTCACCAAGGAAGATGGAGTTCGTCAAGGCAGGCCAGAAAGTATCGATGGAGCGTGGAATCAGCCAGTACGACCCAGTCCGCTGCCACTGCGGTGGTATCCCGCTCGGTCAGCGCCAGCTGATGACCTACGAAGTCAGCGGTACCGGTGTCTTCGTCGAGGGTGATGACCTCCACTTCGTCAACAACGCTGCCATGCAGCAGATGTGGGACGACATCAGGAGGACCATCATTGTAGGACTTGACCTCGCCCACCAGACCCTGCAGAAGCGTCTCGGCAAGGAAGTCACCCCTGAGACCATCAACGAGTACCTCCACATTGTCAACCACGCAATGCCAGGTGCAGCCGTTGTCCAGGAACACATGGTTGAGACCCACCCGGCCCTCGTCGACGACTGTTACGTCAAGGTATTTACCGGCGACGAAGAGATGGCAGACGACATCGAGCCACAGTTCCTCATCAACGTCGAAAAGCTCTTCCCAGGCAAGAGTGCAGAGGCACTCAAGGCCGCAGTAGGGAAGTCCATGTGGCAGGCAGTCCACATCCCGACAACCGTATCAAGGACCTGCGATGGTGGGACCACCTCAAGATGGTCAGCCATGCAGATCGGTATGTCCTTCATCAACGCATACAAGATGTGCGCCGGTGAAGCAGCAACCGCCGACCTTGCATACGCCGCAAAGCACGCTGGTGTCATCCAGATGGCAGACATCCTGCCAGCCCGCCGTGCCCGTGGTCCAAACGAGCCCGGTGGCATCAAGTTCGGTCACTTCGCCGACATGGTCCAGGCAGACCGCAAGTACCCGAACGACCCTGTCAAGGCATCCCTTGAAGTCGTCGGTGCAGGTACCATGCTCTTCGACCAGATCTGGCTCGGTTCCTACATGTCCGGTGGTGTCGGGTTCACCCAGTATGCAACCGCCGCATACACCGACAACATCCTCGACGACTACACCTACTACGGTATGGACTATGTCAAGTCCAAGTACGGTGGAGCTGGAAAAGTCCCATGCAAGCAGGAAGCAGTCAACGATGTTGCAACCGAGGTCACCCTCTACGGTATGGAACAGTACGAGCAGTACCCGACTGCACTCGAGAGCCACTTCGGTGGGTCACAGCGTGCATCCGTCCTCGCCGCAGCATCAGGGCTCTCCTGTTCACTCGGTACCTGCAACTCCAACGCCGGTCTGAACGGATGGTACCTCTCCATGCTCATGCACAAGGAAGGCTGGTCACGTCTCGGCTTCTTCGGCTACGACCTGCAGGACCAGTGCGGTTCCGCAAACTCGATGGCCATCCGTGGCGACGAGGGTTGTATCGGAGAACTCCGTGGACCAAACTACCCGAACTACGCGATGAACGTCGGTCACCAGGGAGAGTACGCAGCAATCGCCGGTGCAGCCCACTTCGGCCGTGGCGATGCATGGACCCTCAGCCCCCTGATCAAGATCTGTTTCGCAGACCCCTCGCTCAAGTTCGACTTCTCCGAACCACGCAGAGAGTTCGCAAAAGGTGCAATCCGCGAGTTCATGCCCGCCGGAGAACGCTCACTGATCATACCAGCAAGGTAAGATCAATCAAAACATTTTTTTTCCCTTTTTTTATTGAGAGATTTATAGAAACGTATCCCCGGAAAGAGAATTATTAACATGAGATTGAGTAAAATAAGGGATTCCTTTAAAATTTAGGCCTTCATCCTGGCTATTCAAGTTTTTTACCGGGATTCTGATACAATTTCGTTTTTCTCTGTCCGGGATACCTGGCATGATGCAGGATAATACCTGGCAAAACGCCCATCCCGCAGTTCTGTTACCATTCCTTCAGCAATCAAACGGTGCATCCACCGCGTGACCGAAGGTCCGGCCAGGCCCAGCTGATCTGCCAGTTCTCCCCGGGTGATACCGGGATTTGCTCCTATGAGAGTGATAATGCGGTTAGTGGTCGGGTAATTCTGAAACAGAATATGCTGCTGGTTGCTATGACCATAACGCCCATGATTCTCAAAGAAATGATATCCACCACCCTGTTCGATACAGGTAATCTTATGCATACGATCGAGGTAGGCAAGGTGATAACGCAATGTATGCAGGTTTATACCGGTTAATGAGGCAAGCATAGGGACATCTATGCCTGGGTTCATGAGGATTGTCGAATAAATCAATTGCCTCTTCTCGTGCTCGAGGATATTTTTCCCGGAAAGACGCCGGTAACCCCGGAGCATTACTCTTCGTACGGGTGCATTCCAATCGAATGGATCCCGTTGAAGTTCCCGTTGTACCTGGCATGCAGGAGAGCGGTCCTGGCCATGACGGGCCGCCTGTGGCATCGGCCCATTACCCCTCTCCTGCATCATACCATTATTGCCATATCCCGCGGATCCTGCACCATAACGGTACACATGACCCACGCCCCCCCTGACCATCGACTGATCTGTACTAACCGGAGTGGTGCTGTCGCTATATCGTGCGAGCGGTAGTGCAACGAGCGTTAACATAAAAAGTGCCAGTACCAGGATTCCGGGTTTCATCCTGCTAAGAATGTAGTAGTGAGGAATTATATAAGACCACAGAATATGGCAGAAGTTCTTCCTTTCGACAATTCACACGAGAAATCGCAATATGTAGCTGCTAGTCTGAGAAATGGTTTATCACTCCGGGATAACGTATGATGCAGGACCGGCAGAACGTGTAGCAATCGTTCATCAGGGTGCCGGCAATATATGGAGGAATAAATCCATGATGAAAAAAATCTTGATTTGTGCGATTATCGCACTGGTTCTCGTCCCTGCATCAGTAATGGCAGCAGGGTTCGGAGGAAAAGGTACAGGTGCAGCATCCGGCCAGGGCCAATGCCTGCAAGACGGACAGAACTGCATGATTCAGACCTGCCAACAAGCAACAGGCACTCATGCACAATATCGCTTTGGTGCACTTCAGAATGGAGCGAACGGGGCCAACGGAACCCATTGTTCAGGAAATGTTCAATGTGAAACGATTAAGAACCAGACCCGTTCCATGCTCCGTCTTCATGATGGATCATGTGGGGGCTGTAAAACTACCCCGTGAAGAGCACGGAACTATACTACTGGACAAATCCAGTAACCTTTTTTAACTCTATCGTTTGATGAGGTATACTATGAGAAAAATAACCATCAATGCCATTGTAGATATCGGTTGCCTGGTCACGTTCATTCCATCGCTCATTTCCGGGCTCGTTCTGTATCTTGTCCTCCCATCCGGAGGAGGAAGGGGGAACAGCTGGTCATTGTACCTGAACATTCCACGAAGCCAGTGGCTGAATATGCATAATTACACGTCCCTGATATTTGCTGCCCTGATAATCACACACCTGATCCTGCACTGGATGTATTTCCGGAACATAAGGAAATGTTTTATCATGAAAGATAAAGCGGCGTGTGATGTGCCAGGCAGGTAATATTCTATTTTCAGCCCCTGGAAAATCCAATAAAAGAACGGTATTTTTATGCACAACGGATCATATTTTAACATTTATGCGCATATGTGTAATTATGGTACGGGCAACCGTACACCAAGGTAGACACAATGCCAGAACAAACAACCAACAAAACCAACAACGAAGAACCAGTTGCCCCAGTTCAACGGGGTTGTATCGACGAAAACACCTGTGCATGCGGTGAAAAACATGGACCGGACACTGAAGGTGTCAGCCACCGGGATGCCTGCGCATCTCCTTTAAAATTCGGAGGTTCCTGCTGCTGCCAATCCGATGAGGCAGCTGAACCCGGACGCCACCGCTGCGGGCATGGCCCACGGTGTCAATAAAGAAGCGCCCCGGAAACAGACTTTTTCACTGAATAGTGAACTATCATTTTTAATTTTAGAACCCTTTTTTTATTTTTCCTGAACCGATACATGTTACAGACTATCTTCAATGATTTGAACTCCAAAACTCTGCCGGCTGCGTCTTTTCCACAGGAAACAATTTATAGCACCAAATTGTAGAGAGGGACCAATAACGAGAGGAAAAACAGAGGTCCCTTTTAATTTCATCGTTCTGCACATCCGATACAGGGGTCGATTGAGAGCACAATCACCGGCACATCAGCAAGTTCGCATCCCTTCAGTGCCTGTACAAGAAACGGAATGTTTGCTAACGTTGGTGTCCGGACCCTGTGCCGGACGAGATGACGTGTCCCGTTCCCTTTCACATAATGGACCACTTCACCACGGGGCTGTTCTGCCCGTGCGAAATACTCTCCTTCGGGTGAGCCGGTCACTTTCACATCAATGGGTCCATCAGGGATCTTGTCTACCGCCTGTTTTATAATATCAATTGAGGTATGCAGCTCCCTCCCCCGGACAACACAACGGGAGTAACAGTCGCCACCCGTCTCCACGACGGGCTTGAAATGTATCCGGTCATACGCTCCATATCCGAGCATTCGTGCGTCCTGTGCGATGCCGCTTCCCCGACCTGTCGGACCGACCGCACCGAGGTCGTATGCCTCTTTTTCCTGGATTACCCCCACACCTTTTGTACGGTGCCGGATTGAACTGTCGTTGAAAAAGACATTGTTCATCTCAAAAAACTCTGCTTCCAGCTCATCTAGTCCTGTGACCATCTCATCCAGTTTTTTTGCCTCAATATCCCTGCGGACACCCCCAATCCTGCAGGCCCCCTGGATGACACGCCCCCCGGTCGTTGCCTCAAGATCGTCGAGGATATGTTCACGCAGTCTCCAGGATTGCATGAAGAGGTTTTCAAATCCCATGGAATCCGCAAATAAACCAAGCCAGAGGAGGTGGGAGTGCATCCTTGAATATTCAGACCAGATC
>JALOPT010000063.1 GCA_025453715.1 Methanoregulaceae archaeon
CGGGGTACCTGGGTGACGGGAGTGGTATGCGGACTACCCGGTGAAGACGGGGGAGGATTTTCCGGTTGCCCGGGGCCTGGTGCGGTACAGCCTGCATTGAAAATGAGCAGGGTGAGGATGAGAAGGGTTAGTGGATAGGCGGGACGCATATAGCCCGGTACGATACCTGAAGGTAAAAAGATACGGTAGGAGACCGGGCAAAAAACCGGGTCGCTGGCACCATCAGAATTCATTACAAAAAAACCATCCCGCAATAAAAAATCCGGGATGGATAACCAGGGGCCCCCATTATTATTGTGCGGAGAGGACGGGAACTGAAATGTCTTTCACCCGTTTCACTGCCTTTTAAATTTTCATTTCTCCAATAATTATGGCATGAGTCTTACCCGCGTGAGGTTGTTCCGGTCATGAGCGACACACAACAGTGTTCCCGTATCGGCCGTGTGAAGGAATCGTTCCGCTGTTCGTTCGGGGAAATCGTCTTTGGCATGTCGGACGGTACCGTCTCGATCTTCGGCCTTGTGGCCGGGATGGTGGCAGGTGCCCAGTCGGGCAATGTTATCCTGCTTGCCGGTGCAACGGCGGCAATCGCTGCAACTGTTTCGATGATGGCAGGTGTGTTCCTTGACCTTGAGTCCGAAAAGGACGCTGCACGGGTAGAGGCTGCACAGCGGGAGGCAGAGATCCGCTCCGACCCGGGGGGTGTCGTAAAGAAGCTGATCCGTGACCTGGAAGGAACCGGCATCAGTAAGACCAGCATTGATGCGCTCCAGGTCGATTTCGAGAAGGATCCGCTTTCCATACAGAAATTCGAGGATGTGGTTGCCGGAGAAGAGGAAAACCCGGCAGAAAAAGCCCCGCCCTGGGTCCACGCCTGCTGGATGGGGATTGCGGACTTCGTCGCTGCGATGACACCCGTCATCCCGTTCGCGTTCCTTCCGCTTGAACAGGCAAAATATGTCTGCATTGCGGGGACAGCAGTACTCCTCTTCCTGCTTGGACTCGGGAGAGCACGGCTTGGCCAGCGGCCGGTAGTCCGGACGGTGCTCGAGACGATGGCAATTGCAACCGCTGCAGGTATTGCTGGTGTTATCTTCGCCCTGATAATAACCTGAACGGGTGGAACCGGAAAAAGTCCCACCAAACCCTTCTTTTTATTTGGGAGGATAACCGGTTTTTAAAAATGACGGCCCCCGAAATCCCTTTGTCGATGGCTGTGGCCAGGGGCAGAAAGAAGGCGATTGTGTTAGTCAGGTAAGAAAATTTTCAGCAGGATGAACAAGGTCCGAAATCGCTTTAGTTTTTTTCTTGTCGCGAAGGGTCTGACTGTCGATGGGTGTGAAAAGGGCCTAATATTGAACTAATTTGTCTTAATACAGAAAAATTAACAGATACATCCTGCATGCGGAAAAAAAGAATTTACTGGTTTCACCGGATCAGGTACGTAACGGTGACAGATGCGGTAACCGTCACTTCACCCGGCTGGATTGGTGTCGGTGCTGAACCTGACGCCATGTCATTCTTTGCGTAGTTCTGGAACAGAACCGGTGTGTACCCCTGGCCGACATCCACGGTTTTTACCGCGGTAATATTGACGCCAAGTGCGGTCGCAACCGTCTGGGCATCGGCAGCAGCCCTTGCAGTAGCTTCTTTCAGTGCCTCGGTCCTGATCACCTGGGCCTGTTCATCCGACAGGAGGAACTGGATCGAATTTGCCTGGTTAATACCGTTCGCGACCCCGATATCAATTACTTCCCCGGTTCGACTGACATCGTGAAGGGTAACCGTCAGGGTATTGGTGACATGATATGCCTTAATCTTCTGGGCCGGGAACCTGATATCATCGTAAACAGGGTAGATGGTATAGCCGGTGGTCTTGAGGGCGTCCCTCGGGATCCCGGCAGCCTTCAGGGCATCCATCACTTTTGTCATTATGGCAGCATTCTCAGCCTGGGCGGCTTTCACATCGACATTCTCTGTTTCGACAGCGAGTGAAATCTGGGCACGGTCCGGGGTACCGATAACAGAACCGGTCCCTGAAGCCGTAATTGTCCGATCATCGCTTGTATCAGCCGCCGAAACAGTTCCAATCGCCAGGAGGGCAACAAGAACCACGAGGGCCGTCAGAATTGCTATTCTATTCTTCATGATTGATCAGGACACTGTTTCGCGGCGTTCTGTTTAATCTTTCCCTTGACTGCGAACAGAATGGCAGTCATGATGGAACCCATGACAGCAAGGAAAAACAACGGGCCCCCATACGGGTCTCTTTCCATGTACATGGATGGATTTTTGGGAGGTGTGTTTATTAATAGCATGATTACAGAGTAAGGATCATGCGTTCCTATGCCGGGAATCAGGTGAAAATGATATGATCACCCAGGATGTGATACGGAAACTCTGGGATGCTGCGGGGTATGGAAATGTCGCCGTATGGGGAGATGACACGATGACCATAGTGCCGGCTGATTATCCGGGTGAGACTGCCGGGAAAAAGCCAATTGCAATCCTCAAGCCCATCGCTCTCGTGAACGAGTACGATCTCCTGGACTTTGCCCTCAGTGACGAAAAACTGCTTAATTCTATCGAAAATACCCTTCGTGCCGCCGGTGGGCAGGTGACACGGGACCAGGGGCCCTGACCAGTTCAACACATTTTCAGGCCATGATAACCGGTTAATAACGGAGCCGCCGGACCGGTATCAATTTACTTCTTATCCAGGAGAACCGCTAAATTGTTTTCCGGTAAAAGGCAGGATCCTGGTCACTATTATTGGAAAATGAAAACGCTGAAAAATTCGGTTTGAAGGGATCTGCCCGGTCTCCTCCTGATTATCACTGTGAATCGCACCATGCATCACCCTGCTGGATCCATAACCTGTGAACAACGGCAATAAAACAGGGTTGTTTTGGTGTTTCGGTATGTACGGCTACAGTGGTAGAGAGACCTTCATCTCCGTCATCACTGTCTTCCCGGAGACACTACCTTAGCGGTTCAGTGACGTGCCCCAGAGTGTATTTTCGTACCGCTGGGCCATTTCGGAGCCCTTAATGCAGAATTTCTGGTGTTTCAACCCGACTTCTTTCCCGAGAGAACACTGGGGACAGGAACATCCCTTGTCATCGCTGATGCACATGAAACTCTTTCCTGTTACACAGAAGAGTTTCTCTGATGCCTTTGATGCACAGTTGTTATATGTCGGACAAGACGGGCAGGGACATTTCGATTTGAAATCTGCGATGAGATCTGCCTGTTCTTTGGGACTCTTTTTTGCGACACTTTCCATTGTTTGTTCGAACTTATCCATACTGCACCACGTCACTGAATAGTGATACCTCTTAAAATAGTTTGTGGCGGATGACAAGCCATGATCTTTTTTACCGGTAACAGCATGGTACCGGATCATCACCCTTATCATTAGGTAAAACCTAACTAACAAAAGATCGACGCATGAAAGAACGTGAGGAGCATTTGTTTGAAGTGTTTGAAAACCTGCTGAAGGCCAGGCATGAATGCTCATGTACTATCTTCTCCGAATGCGGGTTACCGGATATGACGGTCAGGCAGATCGCCTATCTGAAAACCATCGATGAACAGGGTGAGATCACCTTCAGCCAGCTTGCCGGGATCACCAGGAACTCAAAACCCACGATCTCCGAGATGATCAACAAATTTGAACGGATGGCATGTGTGTACCGTGAACGTTGCCCTGAAGACGGGAGGGTCCTGTACATCCGGCTGACCGATAAGGGCCAGAAAATTGCGAAGGCCGAACAGGCTGCCTTGCGAATGGTCATCGATCGGATGATGGAGTCACTTGACGAAACCGAGCAGGAACTCCTGTTGAAGATCCTGGAAAAAGTCAGGTAATCATAATGGCAGCTGGCACGTTTCGGGAATATCAGATTGAATGAATGAGGCACCAATGCAATCAACAGAACCAAAAAATACACAGGAAAAAATTGTCATACCACTCTTTGAGGTAGTCGTCTACCCAAACAACCGGACAAAATTCCGGGTTGACCAGGACACCGGGGACCTCCTGCTGGCCGGAATTAAGGCAGAAGGAGCGGCGTACGCGGTCGGGCTTACCGTAAAAAGCGGCACGAGACCATCTGAACTGACAGAAGAGTCGTTCTATAAAACAGGAAACCTGTTTAAAATTCCACACATGGAGCCTTCTGATGACGGGTACCTGATCGGTGCCGAGGTCGTCCGAAGGGTAAAGGTCACCTCCTTTAGCGAGAGGGAGGGAAGGCTTTGTGCATCGTACACACCAGTCCCGGACATCCCTGACCTCGAGGAAGACCTGCAGGCACGTATCCTTGCAGACATAAAATCAACCATCCACGAGATCAGCAGCCGGTTCCCGGGTTCTGAACAATTCACGGGGCCACTTGACCGGATGGACTCCATCGAGCAGATCATGGGGTTCGTCATGCCCTACCTCCCGGTGAGCATTGCCGAGAAGCAGGCGCTTCTTGAGGTTGATTCTGTCAGGGAACGGTATATTACGTTCCTCGATCTCCTCATCAAAACACGGGAGGACATCAAGATCCGGATCGAGATGGCAAGGAAAGTCTCAGACCGGGTGAGCAAGTCCAACCGGGAAGCAATGCTCCGGGAACAGCTGAAGGTGATCCAGGAGGAACTGAACGAAAGCGAAGGAGATTCCGGGGACAACGGGTACCGGGAACGGGTTGAAACCTCAAAGATGCCGGAAGACGTACGGAAAAAAGCACTGGCAGAGGTGAAGAAACTCGAGACCGGTGGGCCCCACAACCATGAAGGTTCAGTGATCCGTAACTATCTCGACCTCCTGCTCGACCTGCCCTGGGTAACAGAAGAGAAGAAGAGCATCGATATCGAAGAAGCCCGGAAGTTACTTGAGAGCCACCACAATGGCCTCGAAAAGGTCAAGGAACGGATTATCCAGCACCTGGCAGTAATGAAGCTGAAGCAGGAGAAGCAGGGCTCAATCCTCCTCTTTGCAGGCCCGCCCGGGACAGGCAAGACCAGCCTTGGGAAGAGCATTGCCGAGGCCCTCGGCCGGAAATATGTCAGGATCAGCCTCGGGGGTGTCAGGGACGAGGCCGAGATCCGGGGACACCGGAGGACCTATGTCGGCGCACTGCCGGGCAGGATTATCCAGGGGATAAAAAAGGCCGGTACGAAAAACCCGGTATTTATCCTCGATGAGATCGACAAGCTGGCAATGTCCTACTCAGGGGACCCGGCAAGTGCCCTCCTCGAAGTCCTCGACCCCGAGCAGAACAACACCTTCTCGGACCATTATCTTGAGGTCGCCTACGATCTTTCGGACGTGCTGTTCATCGCAACGGCAAACACCCTCGCGACAATCCCCGCACCCCTCCTTGACCGGATGGAGTTGATCGAGATCTCGGGCTATACGAAAAACGAGAAATTCGCGATAGCAAAAGACCACCTGTTGCCCGAAACGTTGAAAGAGCATGGTCTCGACGCTGACCAGCTCCGGATAGAGGACGAAGCACTGAAGGTAATTATCGAGAAATACACCCGTGAAGCAGGTGTCCGGTGGCTGAAAAAGCAGCTGGCGAAGATTGCCCGGCACGTATCCGAGAAGATAGTTACCGGGAAGGCTGAACTGCCATTCGTGGTAAAACCTGATATGCTTCCGGGGATACTCGGGAAAGAACCGGTACGACAGGAAGTTGCCCGGAAGGAACCGGTCCCCGGTGTTGTTACCGGCCTTGCATGGACCCCTGTTGGCGGGGAGATCCTCTTCATCGAAGGTACGTTCATGCCCGGGAAAGGCAGACTGACCCTCACCGGTCAGCTGGGGGACGTAATGAAGGAGTCGGCGACGATTTCCCTCAGTCTCATACGGTCACGGCTTGCAAACACAGCGAACAGCTTCAACTTCACCACGAGTGATATTCACATCCACGTGCCATCGGGTGCAACACCAAAGGACGGTCCTTCCGCGGGTGTGACTATCTTTACGGCCCTTGCATCCCTGATCACCGGGAAGACCGTCGACCCCCATGTAGCGATGACCGGGGAGATCACCCTGAGTGGCGGCGTGTTGCCCGTCGGGGGGATCAAGGAAAAAGTCCTTGCAGCTCACCGGGCGGGAATTACCACCGTGATCCTGCCGGAGGAAAACGAACGGGACCTCGAGGATGTACCTGAAGATGTCCGGAATGAACTCACCTTCATCACCGTTAAAACCATCGAGGACGTGCTCAAAGAGGCGCTGGGGATTGAACTGCCACAGACCATTGTGCAGTACTCCGGGAACAGTTTTGTCCCGGTGCAGAATATCTGAAGGTCAATGGTATCCGCAAATATACGGGGAGTTGTGGGCTTTGAAAAGCCCATTCTCATTTCTTTTATTAAAGTCTTGTACCCTGATAAACCTGAAACGAAGGTGTTTGAGTCATTGTTCATTTAACAACCAGAACGGCAGAAAAAACAATACGCTCACCGGATAATTAGATCCCTGTGATCTCCCTCGTTGAGCCGGAACGGGTCCGTGTACTCAGTACTGCTCCCGTACGCACCGGGGACTATGTGCTGTACTGGATGCAGTCCTCACACCGGACAGAACAAAATCCGGCACTTGTGTATGCAATCGAACGGGCTGACCATGCAAACCTCCCGCTGGTCGTTTATTTCGGGCTCTGGCAGACCTACCCGGAGGCGAACCTCCGTCATTTCCAGTTCATGCTGGAAGGGCTTGTGGAAGTCACACATTCCCTGGAATCGCTGGGTATCAGGTTTGTGCTGAGGATTGAACCCCCGGACGAGGGAGTCCTTTCCCTCGCGAAAAACGCCGCCTTAGTAATAGCAGACCGGGGATACCTCCGGCAGCAGCAGGTATGGTACCATGATGTTGCCGGACGGTGCACGTGCTCTCTCGTGCAGGTTGAGGGAAACGTTGTCGTGCCGGTAGAGGTGGCATCCCAGAAAGAAGAATACTCCGCCGCCACGTTCCGCCGTAAGGTCACCTATCATGTGGACAGGTTCCTTCATCATGTTGAAACGGACAGACCGGAGCGTTCTTCTCTCACCCTTGACATTCCCACCCTTGCCGGTGAAACACCCGGTGCACAACTCTCGCAGCTCCAGATCGACCGGTCTGTCCCTGCATCAGGTACCTGCAAGGGTGGGACAACAGAAGCGAACCGGAGGTTTCTGCAATTTCTCGACAAACGACTCGGGGGATATGGTGATAACCGCAATGATCCCGGAGGGGAGGGGAGTTCGGACATGAGCCCCTACCTCCATTTCGGGCAGGTATCCCCGGTTACCCTTGCCACGCTCGCACAGGAGCACGGCGGGGGCGGGACTCCTGCCTTTCTCGAACAGCTGATTGTCCGCCGGGAACTTGCCGTGAATTTTGTCCGTTACAATGATCATTACGATTCATACTCGTCACTCCCTGCATGGGCACAGAAAACCCTTGGCCTTCACCGTGATGACCATCGTGAGTATCTCTACCAACAAAGTGAACTGGAACAGGCGAAGACCCATGACCCGTACTGGAATGCAGCCCAGCAGGAGATGGTGAAAACAGGTAACATGCAGGGCTACATGAGGATGTACTGGGGCAAGAAGGTCCTCGAGTGGAGCAGAACCCCGGAGGAGGCATATTCGACCGCCCTGTATCTCAATAATAAGTACGAGATCGACGGCAGGGACCCGAACGGCTACGCCGGGGTTGCCTGGTGCTTTGGCAAACACGACCGCCCGTGGGGGGAGCGTCCGGTCTTTGGCATGGTCCGGTACATGAATGCACAGGGACTGCGGCGAAAATTTGACATGGACCGGTACCTCGAACGCGTAAGGCAGGTACACTAAGAAAGAGACTCAATGATAACCCTGGTCCGGACAAAAACACTGGTATGTAATTTTATCCCTTATTTGAAGGCCCGGCGTTTTCCCTGGTTTCCGGTGCATTCCTGCTTTTCCAGACATCCCTGCCGCGGTCCGTTATATCTTCCGGCAGTT
>JALOPT010000064.1 GCA_025453715.1 Methanoregulaceae archaeon
CCTGGTATCGAAGATATTATCGAGACCGATATTACGATCCTCGAATCCCTTGCGGCAAGGCTGGAGAGGGCCGTTCCCGAGTCACGCATCTATAATCCGACAGGGATTGTGCAGGACTTCGCCGGCCAGATACGAAAAGAACTTGATTTCGTGAAGGACGGAAAGAATGCAGACCGTTTCAGGAAAAACTTCGAGGGTATTGAAGGGGTACGGTTTCCAAAAATCTACTGGCATTGCAGTAGCCGACGCATGCTCACCATGGAGTTTATTGAAGGCGTCAAAGTCACCAGTGTCGATGAGATCCGTGCGATGGGTATCGACCCGGCCACCATAGCCGGGATCGGGTTCGATTCTTACCTCAAACAGATCTTTGAAGACGGGTTTTTCCACGGTGACCCGCATCCAGGAAACCTGATGGTTACGGCAAAAGGTGACCTTGCTTTTCTTGATTTCGGGGTTGTAGGAATATTACGGCCCGAAAAACGGTTTATTTTTGTACGGCTGCTCCATGGTATTATCCATAACGATGTTGACATACTGCTTTCAGCATTTGAAAAACTGGGGGTAAATATCCGGGAGGAAGACCGGGAAGTTATCCGGGACGAAATGTATATTGCCCTTATTGATGCCGAGGGCTTCACACTCGGGGACAATAGTTTTTCAACGATTGTAAATGACCTGACGGAGGTACTCAGGCGTTACCAGCTGCGGGTACCGATCAGCCTCATGCTGATGCTGAAAGTAATCATCATGATCCTTGATATCGGAATAAAACTTGATCCTGATTTCAGTTTTGAGAAACGTACGCATCCTTTCCTGGAAAATATTTCTGACAGGATGCACCTGCCCGATCACCTCGTCCGCCAGGCATCACGTTCCTTGATGGAAGCGACAGATGCAATGTTCGACCTGCCAAGGAATGTTAACCGGACCCTAAAAAAAATTGCAACCGGCACGGTCACCGTTGAAATCGTAGAAACTGACGTCAGAAAGCTCCAGCAGTCCCTTGAGAGGACTACCGACAAGCTCCTCGTTGGTATTATCACCGGCGCTGTTGTAATCGGGTCATCGCTTGTCCTGTTATCTTCGAATATTCAGTTGCCTAATTTTGTCTGGATACTCGCGGTATTCGGATATAGCGCGGCAATGCTGGTAGGATTTTACGCACTCTACCATATTCTCGCGTCCAGGTTCAGGTAAAGGATAACACATATCCGACAGGTTCAATTTCGCTATCTTCCTTTCGGGCACATGTGATATTCCTTGGAAACGTGTCGGTCGAAGATATAATTGAGACTCTGATGATAATGGGACACTACAAAGATAAATGGGTGGAATAAGCTGAATTGGAGATAACAGGTTGCCGGGGTGAATCTGGCCGTCTCTGATACCGGTTGATGTTCCGATAATTTTCAACCTGATGTTTCTTCACTGAAAAATAAATTACAATGGCATGAGCCCTCTTCCTTTATCTCCCGTTCATGATAAATACAGGGACAAATTATGTTTTTATCCGTTTCCACATCCCCGCTTCGGATGCGGCAGGGACAATACCGTTGACCAAACCGCTGTGTGTTTTTCGCAAGCCCCCTGATGACTCCCTCCAGTCGCTTTTCTTCAGGATTGAGCCGGTAACCATGCTTTTTTGCATATCCTGCTGCCCATGCAAGAATTTCTTTTTCGTCTGTCCCGTCTGTCATTATTCCCCGTGCTCCCGTTAATAGAATCCCTCAACAATCATTTTTCAGATATCGTACAGTCGTATCCTGGAATATTCGTCGGTTCTGTTTATTATCGCAATTATTCATAAAACTTGATATTCTCTTACGGGAAACAAGCGCATTTAATGCCCGTCAATAATTCGTCTGGCCACACGGTGATAACTCGTAATGACGTCCCCCAGTCCTGTCCGGTAGACATCCTTGTCGAGGGATTCCCCTGTTTTTTTATCCCAGAGTCGCATTGAGTCCATGCTGATTTCGTCCCCAACATAAATGATTCCGTCTTTTTTCCCAAACTCAAGTTTAAAGTCCACCAGATCGATACCCCGTCCATCAAGATAGTCCCGGAGCACGTTGTTCACACCCAATGCAATCTGTTTTATTACCCTGAGTTCATCAGGTGTTGATAGTTTAAGCGCATAAATCAGGTCATCATTCAGCATCGGGTCATGATGGGTATCATCTTTGAAATCGATGACGATTACAGGAGGATTAAGGGGTGTCCCTTTTTCTATCGGGTAATTTTTTACGATCGAGCCCGCCGCGATATTCCGGACGATCACCTCAAGCGGGATCATGGTCAGGTTGCGGGCAACCATGGTGGAATCATCAATTTTCCTGATATAGTGTGTTTTTATGCCATTTTTCTCGAGGAGCCCGAAGAAAAATATTGAAACCCCCGCATTAAGACTGCCCTTGTCTGCCAGCGTGTCCTTTTTCTCCCCGTCAAATGCAGTAATATCGTCCCTGAATTTTATAACCAGTTCCGCGGGGTTTTCAGTCCTGTACACAGACTTTGCTTTCCCGGAATACAACAACTCAAGTTGTTTCATGATACGGTCTCCTGTCCGGATACATGTTTGACAAGGCGCTTAATAAGTGGTTCCAATTCGTTTGAAAACCAGCCCTTCGCAATGAACTGTGGATAAATGCAAAGGCGTTCCTGGAGGGCATAATTCCCTGCAGAGCGCCTGAGTGCGTCTTCTTCAGGCCACGGATGTTCAGGGTTTACATAATCGATTGTCAATGGGGATATTCCTCCCAGGTCATTAACACCACATGGGATCAGGGATGCAGCGTCGGCAAGGTTAGGCGCGACCTGGATCGCTACATCATCCGGAAGAAAGTCTCGCGCGATATGAATTACCACACACATTTCATCAAAGCTGATCCCCGGTTGGTTGACCATCGGTGTCCCTGGTTTTGGGCAGAAATTCTGTATTATCACTTCCTGGATATGACCATATCGCTTGTGCAGGTCACGAATCACCATCAGTGATTCCTCACGGTCCTGCATCGTCTCCCCTATACCAAGAAGGAGGCCTGTCGTGAACGGGATCTGCAGCCTGCCTGCAGTTTCAATCATCTCAATCCGGACGTCCGGGGCTTTTCCCGGGGAATTATGATGTGCTGGAATGTCGGCCGTTGTCTCAAGCATGAGGCCCATACTGGCATTCACCGGTTTTAGATATTCCAGCTCTTCAGCTGTCATAATTCCTGCATTCGTATGAGGGAGAAGGCCTGCCTCAATGCTTTTCTCGCACATGGCATGGCAGTACTGCAGGATGTTGTCATATCCTGCCCGGGTTATCTGGCTTTTAAACCCGGGTTCCTCTTCCGGTCGTTCACCAAAGGTAAAGAGTGCCTCGGTGCAGCCCATTACTGCACCGTTGGCCAGGGTTTGTTCAACCTCCCCGGGTTGCATAATACAGTGTTCCGTTACCGGTGTCCGGAAACAGCAGTACTCACACCGGTTATGGCAGACCGTGGTGAGCGGCAGAAAGACATTTTTTGAAAAGGTTATGACGTTCCTGTTCATGGTCGCGGCTGCACCGTTTATTACTCATGATGTGAGTTCTTTGGTAATTTATTGATCGATCCCACGTAAAAACGATGGATTTTTGATGTCCGTGGTGCTATTCGTATGAAATGTCCATCGAGGCCGTGGTCCCATTTAAACCGGTGAACCCGAAAAGCCGCCTGTCTTCAGTTCTCACGAAGGCGGAACGCGAATTATTTGCAGAAGCAATGCTGACCGATGTCGTTATGTCCCTGAAGGAAGCCGGATGCAACCCTTTTATTCTCTCCACGGTTCCCCTTCACTGCTCGCATGCAGAGGTCACCGTCTCTGGTGAGGGACTGAACCCTGCGCTTAACAGTTTAATCGGGAGTTCTTCAGGTGCGCTGCTCATTATCATGGCGGACTTACCCCTGGTTACACCGGGAGTGGTCCGGCGGATTATCTCCACCCCGTGTGACATGGCTCTTGGACCGGGCCGGGGTGGGGGAACGAATGCAATCTTTATGAAAGACCGTTCCCGTTTTCATGTTGATTATTACGGAGCAAGTTTTCTCAAACACAGGGAAATTGCAGAAAAGGCAGGACTATCCTGCGAAATCGTGGATTCCTTCCGCCTCCATACGGATGTTGATGAAAAGGAAGACCTTGTGGAACTGATGATCCACGGCCGTGGAAAAGCGTTAGAGTTCCTGAAAGGTTGTGGTTTCTCACTATTAATAGAAAAGGGGCGTGTAGGTGTATCACGGTGTACTGAAGAATAACGGCGCGGGTAATTAACCGGAATTACTTTTGCATCAGGAAAAACTGGTAGCCGTATTCATCAGAATGGGCCCTGAAGATAGCAAGCTCTTTTCTGGATACCTCAACTAATGCCATTGCCTCTTCATTACCGGCGTATATCGTTTCAAATTCTGCGAGTCTTATCTCGAACGGTTCGTAGAAATTTTTCCACCATGCAGAATCCGGGAAACCGAATGAAGAAATGAAGGTGTAACCAGCGGCATTAATCATATCCACATTCCCACGGACATTGGTCATTGCGGGATATTCCATACCGAAGAATTCCCTGGTATCCGGGGAGGGGTTGTCGGAAAACCATACAAGGTCCGATAAGGCGAGGAAACCGCCGGGCTTTAAAAAATCCTTCCAGTAGCGAATTCCATTCGAAAAACCCATCACGAATACTGACCCTTCCGCCCATATTATATCAAAAAATCCGGGGTCAAACGGGAGGTTATCCATAGATGCACATGTTGTCGTGATCCGATGGCCCAGGCCCCTCCTCCCTCCATTTTTCTTTAATGTATCCAGAAATGGCTGGTAAACATCAACCGCAGTGATAATCGCGTCTCCTGCCAGTTCTGCCAGCGCGAGGGTCTGTGCTCCAGTCCCACAACCTATATCGAGGATTCTTGGTTCATCAGGGACCCCCGGAATCATGGAAAACATTTTTTTCGTACATTGATCTGATCCGGGTCCCTGCCTCGGTAATCCTTCATATAATTTAAAAATAAAAGAATCTTCCATAATCTTGGTACTTATCATAATCCCATACATCTTTTCTGCCTGGATGATCCCGGATTAATACCCGGATGAAAGGTCTCTTATCTGAATAGTGGGAGGAATTAATTATGCCAGATATGGTGGAACAACCCCCTGTGGTCCGACCCGGGGACATGGGTAAGAATTTCTCCCTCAAGGACCAGAATGACAAGACATTTGACCTCCTCGAAAATTCCGGGAAAAAGACGCTTCTTTCATTTCATCCACTTGCATGGACAGCATACTGTGCGGCACAGATGGAATCGCTTGAAAAAAACAGGGATACGCTGGATTCTTTAGGCACGCTTGCAGTCGGGATCAGTGTCGACTCGGTACCCTGTAAAAAAGCATGGGCAGCGTCTCTTGAAATAAAAAATACCCGGTTATTGTGTGATTTCTGGCCCCATGGAAAAGTGGCCCGGGCATACGGTATCTTCCGGGATACGAACGGATTTTCAGAGCGGGCGAATATCATCGTGGATGAAGCCCAGAAAGTAATATTCATCAAGGTATATCCTGTGCACAGTATCCCGGATATCAGTGAAATTATCAGTTTTCTGAAAGAATAAAAAATAATTTAGGAAATGGGTTATTTACATGAAATCTGCCAGTAAAAGGTCATTCAGTTTCTTTTTTACTGATATTCCGTAACGTACCCATGAACAGACAATCCTCTGCCGCAATTTCTTCAACCCCGACCTCGTCTGACAGATTAATACCAAGGCCCCTGACAATCGCGACGGGTATACACTCATCTGCTTCGCCCATCACCAGCTCGGCAGCTGTTGCGATATTATCTGCCAATGCCCGCTTTGTCACCAGTAGTTCGCGCCCGAAAAGGTCAGACCTTCCGCGATCATCTATTACCGATGGCATCCCTGCACATCCAATCGCGACACCGCTACACCCGACTCTCATTGCATGAGTCCTGCTGTCTGCTACAATTACCCCGGTATGAACCTGGCAGCGGGCGAAAATTTCCTTCCTGATCCGTTCGGCGCTTGCATCAGGGTCAAGTGGCAGTGGCACAAGGAAACCGGGTGGTGCGTTAGACGCGTCCACTCCCGCATTGGGAAGCAGCGTCCCATTTTTCATACAAAGAAGAAACCCCGAAATTCCCCCGACAACACTGTCACTTTCATGGAGGACAATTTCAACTTCCCGTGAGTCCATTCCGAATTCCTCTGCAAGGGCATTTGCTTCCGGGGAAGGTGTGACTTCTTCGAGATTAATCAGGCGGCCTTCAGCGGTTGCAAGGGCAGATTCGGCAATAACGATAATATCTCCCTCAAGGATCACATCATTCAGCTTTAATAATGCCTCAATGAGAGCTGAAACGATATTATCTCCCGGGGCGATGATCCCCGTTGATATTCCCCTGACCCTGAATTCTGCATTCATCTGGTGTTCTCCATGGTTTCATACACGATAATTGCATCTCTCGTTTCTTTAACATCATGACACCTGATAATATCGGCTCCTTTCAAAAGGAGAAGGGTGGTCAGGGCGAGACTTCCTGCCAGTCGTTCCTCAGGGAGTTTCCTGGACAGGAGGTCCCCGATAAAGGTTTTACGTGATATAGCCAGAAGAAGGGGCTGGTTGAACTTTTTAAACTCATGGAACTGCCGGCAGATTTGCCAGTCAAGGGCAGTGGTACGACCCGGGCTCCACAGGCCGATAGCCGGGTCAAGCACGTATTCCCCGATTGAAAGGGATTCACATCGTGATGTCACGAGTTGTAATGCTTTGAACGTTCCATCAATGTCTCTTGAATCACCAGGTGCAGTTGAAGATGCCATAAGGAAACAGGGAAGCCCCGAATCTGCAGCTATTTTTGCATATTCCGGGTCAGCAAGACCGTTGATATCGTTAATTGCATGAATGTCAAATTTCAGGCACTGCTCGAGAACGGCGGGGCGCATCGTGTCAACTGAGATGGTGGCCCCGCTCCCTTCAAGCTCACTAAGGGCCGTTACCATTCGTTCCGCCTCGCAGGACTGGTTGATTGGGGGTGCGAAGGGTGATGTGCTTCGTGCTCCGACATCAATAATTTCAGCACCCTGTTCAAGCATCTCCGTGGAACGCCGGCCAATGTCCCTGCCGGAACGATATGATCCAATGAAAAAAGATTCGGGGCTGCAATTGATGACCCCCATTATTCTTAACGGTGCTCCGTCACCAATCTTCAACCCGTTTACGGTACATTGGTGCATGAACGTTCCATTGCTGCCATGTAGGTGTTCTCCATAAGTGATGCTATTGTCATCGGACCTACGCCTCCCGGGACCGGTGTTATTGCCCCGGCAACATCCTTCACATGGTCAAAATCAACATCCCCACACAACTTCCCGTCGAGGTAGTTGATCCCGACATCGATTACCACGGCCCCGGGTTTAACCATATCCGCAGTAATAAACCTGGCCTTTCCGATCGCGCTGACCACGATATCTGCCCTCTTCATCTCTTCTGCCAGATCTCTGGTCCTTGAATGGGCAATAGTAACTGTTGCATCACCGTGGAGAAGTAATGCGGCCATCGGCCGCCCGACGTCGATGCTCCGCCCGGCAACAAGGGCTCTTACACCCTGGAGCGGGATATCATATTCCTTCAGGAGAGTCATGATCCCTTTAGGGGTACACGGAGCGAACCTTGGTGTCCCTACATAAAGGAGGCCGATATTGCAGGGATGAAAACCGTCCACATCTTTTTCCGGGGCGACTGCCTGGATAACCCTGCTGGTATCCACCTGCGGGGGGAGAGGGAGCTGAACGAGGATACCATCGACTGATGGATCCGTATTTAGTTCCCTGATTTTTTCAATGACCTGATTGGTAGTTGCAGTAGCTGGCAGGTCAGCCTTAAGAGACACT
>JALOPT010000065.1 GCA_025453715.1 Methanoregulaceae archaeon
CGTTTGCGCCCGGTGATGTCCTGGCCTGCTGCGTAGAAACGGACGAGTCTTCCCTCATTTTCATCCCATTCCGGCTGGGTCCTGTGGTTAATCCAATGGATTTTACCATTTCTGCTTATTATCCGGAGTTCACTAACGTGGCTCTCATTTGCAAATAATTTCCGGCGCTGCTCATCCATAATTTCCCGGTCTTCCGGGTGAATAAACGAGCTCCATCCCCCTGCCTCGAGAAGTTCTTCCCTGGAAATTCCAAGAATATGCCGGAACGCCCCGGTGGCCCATTCGGGAATAAATTTCCCCGATGGGTCAACCCTCATCGCGTAGGCATAATCTGATATCAGGTCGGAAATCATCTTATAGCGTTCTTCACTTACCCTGAGCTCTGACTCGACCTCACTCTGCTTTTTAATTGTCCCTTTAAGCGTGTAGACCATTGTGTTGATGCTATGTTCAAGCCTCTGGAACTCTATCCCGCCGGAAGAGTGGATCTTGTGATCAAGTTCACCCTGTGAAATTCTGTCAACATCATCAACAATTCCCTTTATCGGCCTGCTAAGATATACTGAAATCAGGAACGCAGCACCGAAAGCGATCGCGAGTGCGATGATGGCAATTAACATCCTCGTCCGGATTAGGTGGGTTAAGAGGTCCTGAATCACCTGCATATTATACGTTAATTCAACAACAAGACTTGTGTCAGACCCGTAATCCGGATCTTTCAGGTCGATAAAAAGATATTTGATTGTATGCCCGGTCGAAGAGTTGGTACTTTTGATATCTTTCTGATTCTGGATGATCTTCTGGATAAACAGGACCTCTTCGGGGTCAGGTAAACTCGTGTAATTTCCTATCGGCTGTCCTTTTGAATTGAAGATCCTGATTTTTTCAATATACGGGTTGTTTTGGGCAATCCGGTTAATAACATCCCTGTATTGAAGGCTGCCGCGTTCCTTTATAAGTTCTTCCCCGGTTAATCCCAGTTCCAGGATATAACGGTGGTCAGGTGTCGGCAGGTATGCAAATTTTCTTAATTTTCCGGTTGCGGTTTCACGTACCACCCGGTCAGGAAAGAAACCCTCTGAAAGTCGGATCCTCGTTAAATAATCATAAAAGTATGGAGTTGTCCTGAAATCAAGGCCGATTTCAGGTTTATATGTTGAATACTGGATGACACCCGACTCGTTGATGATGTAAAGGTCAAAGTTTTCACCTATCTCCTGCCTGACCTTTTCGAGGTCCATTTTTTCAGGGTCCATTCCCGATCGGTTGTATTCCTCCAGGAAGACCTTGAAATTTTCCTTCATCTGGCGGTTCAGGGTATTATCATAGAGTTTGAATCCTGAGTCGACAAGATACAGGGACTCTTTAAGGTCAGCTTCGGTCTGGGACTGGATAATATCCGAATTTCGTTCGAATGCGGTCTGTTCATTGATATAATCAATAGCAGTGATCCCAGCCACGATACTGATAATGAGGATAAAAACGGCAATCTGGAGGTATCTGGAGAATGACAATTTTTTAAAGAAATCACGAATCATTGATGACCCCCTCATGGCCCCTGACATCCGGGATGTGATCGTTCACCGGTTTACTATTGGATCTGTGGTGGCACCCCTCAAAATTTTTGTTATATCATTTTCTCTAAAAAAGGAACCAGGGAGTAAACCTCCGGAAACACCCGTTACACTTCCCCCGGAAAACCAGGAATAAGATATCGAATTGCCTGCTGACGGGCTCCAACCCGGATCAGAGGGTTCTGCACCCGCGCAATACGTTACGGACCCCCCAGTGAAGCTTTCATGAATGTTAACCCAGTTAATCCAAAACTCTGCCCACCATAACCAGGAGAACTTGTATTGAAGCTACCGCATCTGCAATCATCTGCGGTGCATGCAGCCATCAGAAAGACACAGAAAATCATCGCCATTGCAGCACGAAAACGGTTTTATGAAAATTTATAACCAAACGCACTATATAATCGAATATTCTTCTGCCCGTTATAGATATTAAACCATATACATCTCTGAATACCCCGGAAAATCAAATATAACGCAGGGAACGCTGATTTTTAAAGCTAATTCTGGGAGGACTGAATGGCTGGATGAATTGCAGGGCAAGAAGAATCTCAAGATTTTACCGGATTTTACTAATTAATACAATAATTTTCCGTTTTTTTAAATAAAACCGGATGAAAACAAGATTTTTATCAGACCCATGTCGTACATGTGTCAGATAAAATGCGATACCTTTTTATCAAGAATGTAATATGACAATTAGGTGTACCGATCAACCGCCCCCGCAATAGGTTGCCTGTGATATCGTCTCTATTGATGCCACCTTGATCTTAAGGCGATATTCAGGCAGGCGTCGCCTGCGGAACCGGTGCACCTTAGTTTTTTGTTAAATCTCCTTGTATATAAATTATATAGGTCATGGAGGTATAATATAGTCCGCATTTTCGATTTCATATGTGGTCTTACCTCTATTTTCGAAAATAATCCCAACAAAGATAGGAAAGGGATATAGGCTGAATATGGCGTTATTTTCTAAATTAATTGGATAATAGAGCCAAAATTCAGAGTTCGTGCGTTCTGCAATGGTTGTGGATGATATCCGTTCATATCTGTCCTCCTGGCTAAAATCCGGGGGGAGCGCATCAGTAAACGGGAAAAGTCGGTCGTTAACAGCCCACCCGCCGCAGTCTGTGAAGCATAAGCCGATCCAGGGATCACTGATAAACGGGAATCTGAAAATGGGCTCGAGGAGATTCGAACTCCTGACCTCCGCCATGTCAAGGCGACGTCATAGCCAGCTAGACCACGAGCCCACAAAAATGGGCAAATGCTTCTTTAATTTGGATCATCCTAATATTAAAAAATTGGCTTTTTATTGAAATGTATAACCCCTGTGACCGGACCCCTTATGCATCCCTTAATCGGCAGATATTCAGATAAAACTCGTTAATTGCCGTTGTAATGGAAAAAATATTATATCCAGTTATCTGATAACTTCGCAAAGTGACCGGTAAATATCCCGACCTTCGCACGTATCTCATCCATAATTTCAGGAGGTACCTCGCTGTCCACATTCAAAACCATGATGGCCTCCTGCCCGGGGTTTATTCGTCCCACCTGCATACCGGCAATGTTGATATTCGCCTGCCCCAGGATGGTTGATGCCCTTCCTATGACCCCTGGCTTATCGAGATGGCGCGACACGATGACATATCCTTCGGGGATCATATCCATGGTGTAACCCCCAATCGCCACAATCCTGCTCCGGCCTTTGAAGAACACTGTACCACTGACGGATTCTTCACCCTTATCTGTCAGGACACGAATTGTAATCAGGTTCTTAAATCCCTGTGCATCTGCGGTGATCGTCTCGCTTACTTTTATACCCCGTTCACTGGCAATAAATTCGGCATTGACGATATTGACCGGGACCTGCAGGATCGGGTCAAGCAGTCCCTTGAGGGCAACCCTCGTGATAAATTTTGTATTGTAGGTGCCCTGCGAGAGCTCTCCTCCGTAAATAATCTCAACCTTCTCGACCCTTCCTTCGACAAGCTGGATCAGGAACCTGCCAATTCTCTCGGCAAGACGGGCAAACGGCTCAACAACGTCCTGCTGGTCAGCAGGCACGAGGGGAGCATTGACAACGTACTTGGCGGAACCTCCTTCAAGGACAGATATACATTGTTTCGCGATGGACACTGCAACGTTAGTCTGTGCTTCAACCGTGCTCGCTCCAAGGTGTGGCGTGACAATTACCTGCTCGAGATCAAGCAGGGGAGATTGAAGGGGGGGCTCCTCTTCAAACACATCAAGAGCTGCACCCGCGACCTTTCCTGACTTGATCGCATCATAGAGGGCTTTTTCATCAATAATCCCACCACGGGCACAATTAATGATTCTTACGCCGTCCTTCATGGTGGAGATACTCTTTGCATTGATAAGGTGTTTGGTTTCCTTTATCAGGGGAGTATGGACGGTGATCACATCCGATACCCGGAAGAGTTCTTCAACAGACATCGAGTCAACACCAAACTGGGCAGCTTTCTCTTTGCCGATAAAAGGGTCGTAACCAACAATATGCATACCAAGTGCGGTTGCCCTTTTAGAGACTTCACGGCCGATCCTGCCAAGCCCCAGGATCCCCAGGGTCTTTTCATTCAGTTCGACACCCATGAATTTTGAGCGTTTCCATTCCTTATTCTTCAACGAAGCGGTTGCCTGGGGAATATTTCTTGCAAGGGACAGCATCATGGCCATGGTGTGTTCTGTTGCTGCCAGTGTATTACCTTCGGGGGCGTTTGCAACAATAATGCCCTTCCGGGTAGCAGCGTCCATATCAATATTGTCTACACCGGCTCCAGCACGTCCGATAAACCTCAGGTTTGTCCCGGCTTCGATAACGTTGGCCGTGACCTCAGTCCCGCTTCTGACGAGAAGGGCATCATAGTTCCCGATAATTGAAATCAGCTGATCCTCTTTCAGATCGGTCTTTTCATCCACCTCAAACTGTGTTCTGAGTATGGAGAGACCCTCTTCTGCAAGGGGATCGCTGACGAGTACTCTATAGCTCAAATTTAAAACCCATATCATATCAGCACCGTACTATTCAATGGTTTTCTAAATCCGGGCCAGAGTAACACAAGAATAGCCCGGAAAATTCCCGGGTAATTCAGGATGCACAATTATTTACTGGAGAAACAACGAGACTATAGTGGTGCGTGCATGAAGGAATTGCCGGATATTCTATGGCTTGAAGAGATCAGGAAGGAGGATATTGCCGCTGTTGGCGGTAAAGGGGCCTCACTCGGAGAGATGGCCGTAATCGGACTGCCAGTCCCGCGGGCGTTCGTGGTAACGAGCCAGGCCTTCCGCAGGTTCCTGGTTGAGACAGGACTTGAAAAAACAATTTTTAAGAATTTCGAGGACCTTGATGTCGAAAATAATGCAGCTCTTGAAAAGGCTGCAGAAAAGGCAAAAGAAGAAGTGCTCAGGGCATCAATGCCCCAGTCGCTGGTCCAGCACATCATTGAGGCATACCAGAAGATGGATGCAGGTGAAATGATAGTTGCCGTCCGGTCAAGTGCCACGGCAGAAGACCTGCCTGATGCCAGTTTTGCCGGGCAGCAGGAGACCTACCTGAATATCAAGGGAAACCAGAACCTCCTCAAGGCAATCCAGATGTGCTGGGCTTCGCTCTACGGGGCAAGGGCAATTTATTACCGTGCGAAGCAGGGGTTCGATGATAATTCTGTAAATATTGCAGTCGTTGTACAGCAGCTCATTAATTCGGAGAAGGCGGGGGTAATGTTTACAACCCACCCGGTCACAGGAGAACCGCTGAGCATCATTGAAGGTTCATGGGGTCTTGGAGAGTCGGTCGTTTCGGGTTCCGTATCACCGGATAAGTACATATTCGACCAGCGTTCCGAGAAAGTGGTAGACCGCCTGATAGCGAATAAGAAGATCGAGATCATTGCCGAAGGGACACATGGTACCAGGGTAGTGCCCGTATCTCCCTTATGGCGTCCCGCAGGATATTGAATGGGCCATTGTCAGAAGTACTTTTTACACCCTGCAGTCCCGGCCTATTACCACGATAAAACCAAAGAGTTCTCCATCCGCCTCAGGCAGGACCGAATCGGGGAGCACCATAATTCTGAAGGGACAGGGGGCCTCGCCAGGGATTGCTTCCGGTAAAGTAGTTATCGTACGCGACGCAAAGGATACAAGTGCAGTCCGGGAGGGGGATATCATGGTCACAAAGATGACCAACCCGGACATGGTCCCGGCAATGAAAAAAGTTGCTGCCATTGTTACTGATGAAGGCGGAATGACTTGCCACGCGGCAATTGTAAGCAGGGAACTGGGTACACCTGCAATTGTCGGCACTAAAAACGGCTCCCTGACACTGAAGCCCGGACAAGTGGTCACCGTTGACGGAGAAAAAGGGTTTGTATACGAAGGTGCAGTCGTATCCCAGCAACAGCCACAGGTACAGGCCCCGGCCGTTGCCGCCCAGGCACAGATTATCACTGCAACTTCAGTAAAAGTGAATGTCTCTATTCCCGAAGCTGCTGCCCGTGCGGCTGCCACTGGTGCAGACGGGGTAGGGTTACTCAGGATCGAGCACCTGATCCTTGGCCTGAACAAGACACCAGGATGGTTCATCGACAATCATAAAGAAGAAGAATTTGTTAAAGAACTCTATGCCGGTATAAAAATTGTCCTTGATGCATTTTACGGGAAACCTGTCTGGGTAAGGACACTTGATGCCCCTACAGATGAGTTCAGGAACATGGCTGGTGGCGAGAATGAACCGGTCGAACACAACCCGATGCTGGGATGGAGAGGTATCAGGCGTGATCTCCAGAGTAAAGACCAGTTCAGGCTGCAGGTCGAGGCCTTTAAACGACTCTGGGAACAGGGTTACAGTAACCTGGGAGTAATGTTCCCGATGGTCTCTCATCCCGACCAGTTTACCCAGGCAAAATCAATGATGAGAGAGTGGGGGGTCGATGTTGACCATGTCACCCTGGGGATCATGATCGAGATCCCGGGCAGTGCAATCCTCATTGAAGAGTTTATTGAGGCAGGAATCAACTTTGCATCCTTCGGTACCAATGACCTTGTCCAGTACACCCTTGCGATCGATCGGAATAATGAGAACGTTGCGTGGATGTATGACCCGAAACATCCCGCAGTACTCCGGCTCATCCATGACGCGATTGAAGTCTGCCGTGAATATGGCGTGGAATGTTCGATTTGCGGCCAGGCAGGTTCTGAACCCCCGATGGTTCAATGGCTTGTAGAACATGGTATCAGCAGCGTATCCGCAAATATTGACGCTATTGCGAAAATCCGTGAAACGGTGGCACGTACAGAAAGGAAAATAATCCTCGAGAACGCGAGAAGCCGTAATGCATAACCACGGGCGTACAGAAGAGGAGATTTTTTCTAATCTCTCTTTAAAGCGGAGAGAGGACACAGGTTACGGTTCCATTCTCAGTTCCATGTGCACCGTCCCACACCCTGTTGCGGTGAAAGCCCATAATCTTTTCATGGAGACGAATCTCGGAGATCCCGGGCTTTTTAAGGGGACCGCAGATATTGAACAGGCCCTTATCAGCAGGCTTGGAACACTATTTCATGAACCGGAAGCCTGTGGCTATGCTACATCAGGAGGGACTGAGTCAAATATCCAGGCACTCCGGATGGCAAAGGTCTGTAAAAAAAGGCAACGGCCAAATGTTGTCCTGCCCGAGTCAGTACATTTCTCTTTTCGGAAAGCATGCGACATGCTTTGTCTTGATATGCGCACGGTCCCTCTCGATGAAAGGTACAGGATGGACGCGGGGCTGGCTAAGGAAGCAATCGATGAGAATACCTGCTGTATCGTCGGCGTTGCAGGCACAACAGAATACGGTATGATCGACCCGATCAAGGAGCTCGGTCAGATTGCCATGGATCATGACCTCTTTTTCCATGTCGATGCGGCATTCGGGGGCATGGTAATTCCGTTCCTTGCACGCCATGAACCGTTCGATTTCCTTGTTCCCGGGGTCTCGAGCCTTGCAGTGGACCCGCACAAAATGGGGATGAGCACAATACCTGCCGGATGTCTCCTTGTACGTGAAAAAGAAATGCTCTGCGCACTCTCTATCGACACTCCCTACCTGTCGGTAAAACAGGAATTTACCCTTGGGGGCACACGACCGGGCGGTCCGGTAGCCGGAGCTCTCGCTGTGCTCGATTACCTTGGCCGGGACGGCATGGAAGCGATCGTGCAGGGGTGTATGAACAACACACGGCGGTTAATTGATGGGATGGAAACATTCGGGTTCTCCCGTGCGGTGACCCCGGATGTTAACGTCGCCACTTTTAACGGGCCAAAAAAAGTTCCAGCCCCATGGAGGGTATCATGCACGCGAAAGGGACACCTGCGGATCGTGTGTATGCCCCATGTCCACCGGGACATCATTGAAAAATTTATCCGGGATATTGGTGAACACCATGCTTGAACGTCTTATAAAATCTTTGGAAACGTGCCCGATTGTCAAGCGGGGGGAATATAATTATTTTATTCACCCTATTACAGACGGCGTACCGATTGTCGATCCTTCTCTTCTGCGGGAGGTTGGTGCCGCGATGCTGAAAGCGCTGGACTTAAACGGTGTAACGAAAATCGTCGTTGCCGAAGCAATGGGAATCCATATCGGCACAGTTCTCTCGCTGATGACCGACATCCCCCTGAATATTGTCAGGAAACGGGAGTATAAGTTACCTGGTGAGGTTGCCGTCCACCAGGCCACTGGTTACTCAAAAGGTGAACTGTACCTGAATGGGATCACCATGGGTGATCGGGTCGTTATCATTGACGACGTCGTCAGTACCGGTGGGACAATCAAGGCCCTCCTGAAAGCGCTCGAGATTGCGGGTGCTGACGTCACAGACATCTGCTTTGCGATCCAGCGCGGGGAGCCTGAACTCGATCGCCCATTCAAGACACTTGTCCGGATTGAAGTAACAGACCAGGTGCACGTGGTTGATCGATACTTCTGAACTGGTCCGTAAATTAAAAACAACTGGTGCAACGCGGATTGCCCTCCAGTTCCCTGAAGGACTGAAGCGTGATGCCCCGGGTGTTGCGTCGTTGCTGAGGGATGCAGGGTTTTTTGTGGTCGTCAGTGGTGATCCCTGTTACGGGGCCTGTGACCTTGCGACAGAACTCCTCGGGATGGTTGATCTTGTTGTCCATTTTGGCCATTCGCCGCTGGACGACACCCCCTGCATTATCTATGACCCTTACCGGATGGACATTGATACGGAGGTGCTTGGAATCGTTATCCCTCACCTTTCATCAACTGATATCGGGCTTATCACCACTGTTCAGCATACCCACATGATCCCGGCTATCACGAAGTACCTCGCTTCCCGGGGTATTACCTGTCATTCAGTGCACGGGGGAACCCGGGCCCCAAACCCTGGCCAGGTCCTCGGTTGCTCCTACGGTGCTGCAAGGGACTGCCAGAAAGATGAGATCCTGTTTATCGGGACTGGCCGGTTTCACCCCCTGGGGGTCCGGCTTGCAACAGGCGCACGTGTTGTGGCACTCGATCCGTACTGCCGGACAGTCGAAATCGTCAGTACTGATAGATTTCTCAGGCGCAGGTTTGCACTTATAGAGGTTGCAAAGACCGCTAAAAATTTTGGTATAATCCTTACCCTGAAAAGTGGCCAGAAACGACAGCAACTTGCAGAGCGTCTCGCATCGATGAGTAAAAATGCCTTTGTGGTAGCCCTGCACGAAGTTTCCCCGGATGAACTCCTGAACCTCGGTTTTTCCTGCTACGTTAACACAGCCTGCCCCCGTCTGGCCTACGATGACCAGGAGCGTTTCTCTGTCCCGTTAATCAGCCCGCAGGAGTTTGAGATTGTATGCGGTTCCAGGACTTTTGAAGATTACCAAATCGACGAGATCACCTGAAATGAAACTACGCCAGCTGGAAATGCTCCTCGAACGGGTATCGGGTTTTTCTACCCCTGCTTCCCACCTGGAACAGTACCCCACTTCCGCACCTCTTGCGGCCAGAATGTTGTTTCATGCAGCCCAGAATGGGGATATCACGGGAAAATCCGTCTGCGATCTTGGTTGTGGGACGGGTATCCTTGCCATTGGAGCTTCCCTCCTTGGTGCAGAGCAGGTCACCGGAATAGATATTGATGAAAAAGCACTTGAAATTGCACGCCAGAACGCAGATAAATTCCCGGTGACTGCCAGTTTTCTCCAGGTGGAAATTACCTCTGCCGCGAAACTGCAAGGCCATTGGGATACCATTGTTATGAATCCTCCATTTGGTGCACAAGTTCTGCATGCAGACAGGGCCTTTATCGATTGCTCATTAGAGACCGGAAACCAGGTATATATGATTGTAAATACCGGCTCAATTCCGTTTGTAAGATCCTATGTAAAAGGCCGGGCCAATATTCTGGAAACCGTTGAAGGAATGCTTCCAATCAGGCACTGTTACCATTTTCACAGGAAGGAAATCCGGAATATCAGGGTTGAGATCATACACATGGAACGGTGTGCCGCATCACAATGAATGATAAACCCGGTGATTCCATCCCTATTTTGTGGCTTTCCGGAGCCCATGTTATTACAGACCTCTATCTGCCGGTGGTAACTGCTATCATCCCTCTCCTGATTAGCACGTACGGGTTCTCATACTTCGTTGCAGGTATGCTTGTCACCATCTACAATGTAACTTCTTCGATGATGCAACCGATTTTTGGATGGATATCGGACCAGTATGGGTTTGTGATTCATATCTCGGTCTGCCTCATCATTTCTTCAGTTTTCATTTCAGCAATGGGCCTTTCGGGAGATATTCACCTTCTTCTGCTCTTTGCCGCTCTTGCGGCGCTCGGCCATGCTGCATTCCACCCGAATGCTTTTTCAATTGTAAACAGGTTTTGCACCCCCGAAAACCGTGGTAAAATTACATCGTTTTTTGTTGTCGGTGGAAATATCGGATATGCATTAGGACCACTCCTCGCAGCCGGAATACTCTTTTACTTTGGGCTTTCAGGACTTCCCCTGCTTGTAATTCCAGCACTTCTCATGGCAGTGGCTCTCTGGAGGTCATTTCCTGTAACCAAAGATATGAAGCGAATAAAAAGGAGTGCTCAGGTTGAAAAAATGCCCCTGGTAAAATACCGGCCAATTCTTCCGCTTTTTTCTGCCTCGACCCTCCGGGCCTGCGCTATTTTCTGTGCACTAGCGTTTTTTCCTTCATACCTGGTAAGCCGGGGTCTTGACCTGATTTCGGCAGATATCCTGATATCCGTGATGTTACTGGCAGGAGTTGCCGGCCAGCTTGCAGGGGGTTATCTCTCTGATATCATCGGACGGAAAGAATATGTTATTGCAGGTAGTATCCTTGCAATCCCTTCATTTTACGGGTTTATTTTTACTACCGGGCTCCTTTCAGTCTTCTCGCTCGTGGTTTTTGGTTTTGCCCTTTGGTCAGGATTTGCCGTGACAGTTGCCATTGCTCATGAGATGGTCCCGGGAAAGGTAGCATTCACGTCCGGTCTTATGCTCGGCCTTTCTCTTGGGATAGGGGGGCTTGGTGTTGCATTATTCGGGTTGCTTGCTGACCGGTATTCCCTTTCAGCAACGCTTCAGCTCCTGCCGTTTCTTATCATCATCGCAGGAATATTGATTTACCTTCTGAAATATCCCTGGAAATCATGGCATATTCCCTGAAGTTATTGCTAAACCCGGGTACCGGTATTTTATTTCCGGATGTTCCCGGAGGACCATTTCCAAGGTCACTACATGCAGTTCTTTTTTTTATTCTCATTACCGGGCTTATGTTTTTTAAGATTAAAGACCATATTACATGGAGTTTGATAACCTATGGATAAAATGGGTATTGCAGCATTAGTGTCCGGGCTGGTATTAATCGGTCTCGGTATCTATGGTATCGTCGTATTCCTACCGGAAGTCATTTTCGTATTAAAAGGTAGTATCGGTATCATCGCTATCATTTTTGGTATTTTCCTCACCATTTTTGGCGTTTTATTAATAAAAGATTAATTTTTTTTACTATTGTCTGAAGTTAATCCAGGTGGACTCTGGATCTTATCCGGTTCAGATAAACCAGGATATAACCATGGCAATCACTACAACAATAATAATCCATTTTAGAATTGTCCATGCTATTTTCCCGAGGAATCCAAGAATAATGAAAATTACTGCAATAACCAGAAGAAGGATTAACAGGTTAATCATGAGAACAAATACTCCTTTCACCTCATAGATGGCTTCCTTTATATAGATAGTGGATTGTTACTACCTCGTAAATGGGAAAAAAATTATTCACCTAGTTTCAGGTTGCCCGCGATAAATTTCGAATTGAATGTAAAGGCCGTTATTTTCCACCCATCATCCCTGGAAATTAAACTGATGTCATAACTTCCTACAAACAATTTTGTGTTCCTGTTGGACCTGTTGGGAAGGTAGTGGTAGGCCATACCGTAACAAAACACAATTGCAACATTTTCATTAAACTGGACTAGAAAATTTCCAACCTGGTGATGTATCGCCTCGAGACATTCCAGACCTTCCTGCCAGTCCCTGATGATCTGATCGCGTGAAAGGATTTCGGGGTTCCCTTCAGTCAGGGTCGTATTAAAAAGTACTTTTTCAGTGAAACAGGACCTTACTGCGTCCCAGTCCCTGTTGTCAATACTAACAAATAGTGTTGTAACAGCCTCGATAACCAGATCTCTTTTTGTAAATAGCGGATGTTCCCCTGTCATGGTATATTCACTCGTTGTATAATGAGGTATTGGGTAAAAAAAGGTTCTAAAAAGATATGATAGTTACTGGCACCCGGGATAGATATACCAAGGGTAGTACCTGGTTTGGAATAAAAACGTTCATACTTGAATAACTAAAAAATTAACCAGGGCCGATTCCTGTATTTAAAACTCCGGTTAAAATATGCAAATATCATTCAGATCTGACTCTGGTGCAACCATTTCTGATGCAATGATACAAGAATAACAAAATTTCTGGCTTCCGCTCTTTATGAGCAGAATAATAAAATAATTACGCTTCTTTTCGATGCAAGAAGGGTAATAGCAGCGAAGTAAAGTTCCCGAGGACTCGCGTACCTCAGTACCGTAGACTACGTGAGTTGGCTTAACTGCTGGGTTCGGAATGGGTCCAGGTGTTTCCCAACTGCTATGGCCGCTATTACCCAAAGCCAAGGTCCGGATTTGAACCGGAGTGTAGCTGATCTGCAGTCAGCCGCGTGGCCGCTCCGCCACCTTGGCAGCCGTGTAAGGCGCCAAATACATATGGTGTGTATTTGAATTATAGGTTTGCACTTCAGGATTTCGTCTGGGTTTGACGTGGTGAGCACTAGTGATTGGACGTTAGTACTTGCGGACTGAACACGTCGTTGCCTTCGTGCGTACATCCCAAGCCTATCAAACGAGTCTTTTACTCATGTCCTCAACGGAGTCTCTTTTTAGGCCGGGTTTCAAGCTTAGATGCTTTCAGCTTTTATCCCTTATCGCGTAGCTGCTCGGCATTGCCCTGTCGGACAACCGATCGACCAGAGGCGACGAATGAAAGTTCCTCTCGTACTATTTCATTCTTACCCTCAGACTCCAGACACTCCTATTAGATAGTAACCGACCTGTCTCACGACGGTCTAAACCCAGCTCACGATCCCCTTTAATAGGCGAACAACCTCACCCTTGGCTGCTGCT
>JALOPT010000066.1 GCA_025453715.1 Methanoregulaceae archaeon
TACCATTTACGCCGAAGGGCAGCGAAGATACGTTGAATCGCTGTCCGCATATGCCCGCCAGTTCCTCGGACTCATGCAGAAACCGGATGTTGATGCAATTGAAGGGCTTTCTCCGGCAATTTCAATCGAACAGAAGACCACATCGAAGAACCCGAGAAGTACGGTCGGCACAGTCACAGAGATTTACGATTACCTGCGTCTTCTTTTTGCCCGAATAGGTGTCCCGTATTGTCCTGTTCATAATATTAAAATTGAGTCCCAGTCCCCGGCCCGCATTGCAGAAACCATTGCAGAAGAATACCCCGGCCAGGTAACGATCCTTTCACCAATTATCAGGCAGAAAAAAGGCACCTACCTCCAGGTAATAAAAGACCTGAACAAGGAAGGGTATGCCCGGGTCCGGATAAATGGTGAGGTCCACCGGACGGATGAGGAAGTCCCCCTTGAACGGTACAAAAAGCATGATATCGACATTGTCATCGACCGCCTCGATTCGGCTGATCGCTCACGTCTTGCGGAAGCCTGCGAAAATGCACTGAAGAAATCCGAAGGGCTTGTTATTGCGTCTGATGGTAAAAGCAGGGAGACAACGTATTCGGCAAACATGGCATGTCCTGAATGCGGGATTACCTTCGAGGAGCTGCAGCCACGGATGTTCTCCTTCAACAGCCCCTTCGGTGCCTGCGAGGAATGCAACGGACTTGGGATCCGGATGGAATTCGACCCTGACCTGATAATCCCCGATAAGAAACTTTCACTGGCAGATGGGGCGGTAGCGATGTACCGGAATTTCCTTGACGGCTATCGTAGCCAGTACCTTGGTGCTGTTGCAAAACACTATGGGTTCTCGGTGTTTACCCCAATCAATGACCTCACCACTCCGCAATACAACGCCCTGATGTACGGGTCTGAAGAGCAGATCCGGTTCTCGATGAGCATGAAGAACGGCGATGCCCAGTGGTCCCACAAGGGGGCCTGGGAAGGACTCCTCCCACAGGCAACACGTCTCTATCACCAGACCCAGTCTGAATACCGGAAACGTGAACTGGAAAAATTCATGCGGATATCAGACTGCCCGAAATGCCATGGCAGGAGACTGAAGGACAAGATCCTGGCTGTAAAAATAGCCGGGCATTCAATTATCGATATTACCGATTTACCGGTAACAAAATGCATGGACTTTTTTTCGACCATTGAATTAAATGAAAAAGAACAGGAGATTGCAAAGCAGGTATTGAAGGAGATCAATGCAAGGCTTGAATTTCTTGAAAAAGTGGGGCTTGGATACCTTACCCTCTCCCGTAGTGCCGGGACATTATCCGGTGGGGAAGCGCAGCGGATACGGTTAGCAACCCAGATTGGGTCAAACCTTGTTGGTGTGCTCTATGTGCTCGATGAACCATCGATCGGGCTCCACCAGAGAGACAACCAGAAACTGATTGATACCCTCCGGCGTCTACGGGACCTTGGGAATACCCTGATCGTGGTAGAACACGATGAGGATACGATCAGGCATGCCGATTACGTCGTCGATATGGGGCCTGGTGCGGGACTTCATGGGGGTTATGTCGTAGCAGAAGGTACCCCGTTACAGATCGAGCGGAATAAAAAGTCTCTTACCGGCCAGTACCTTGCACGTACCATGAGGATCGATGTACCCGCGAAAAGAAGGAAAAGCAGGCACCATGTCCGGATAACCGGGTGTTCGGAAAATAACTTAAAAAAAATCGATGTGGAGATCCCGATCGGGGTATTCACGGTCATCACCGGGGTCTCGGGAAGCGGGAAATCCACCCTGATTTACGATACACTCTACAAGGCCCTGATGAGGGAACTTTATAATTCGAAAGATAGTCCCGGGAAATATGAAAACCTGGAGTTTGACAGCGAAATTGACAAAGTAATTGTTATCGACCAGAGCCCTATCGGGAAGACTCCGCGGTCGAACCCGGCCACGTATACCAAGGTATTTGATGAAGTCCGAAAAGTCTTTGCTGAAACAAAGGAAGCAAAGTCACGCGGGTACCTGCCGGGAAGGTTCTCGTTCAACCTCAAGGGTGGCCGGTGCGAGGCCTGTGAAGGGGACGGGCTGATCAAAATCGAGATGAACTTCCTCCCGGATGTCTATGTCGAATGCGAGGAATGCAAAGGCTCACGGTACAACCGGGAAACCCTCGACGTGAAATACAAGGGGAAATCAATTTCTGATGTGCTGAACATGAGCGTAGAAGAGGCTGGTGAACTGTTTGCAAATATTCCTGCAATTCGCCAGAAACTTGAGACCCTCTCGGCAGTTGGCCTCGATTATATCAAGCTGGGCCAGAGTTCAACAACGCTTTCCGGTGGTGAAGCACAGAGGATCAAGCTTACCCGCGAACTTGCAAAAAAGGCCACCGGGAAAACGATCTACTTCCTCGATGAACCTACAACCGGCCTCCATTTCCACGACGTCAAAAAACTGATCACGGTCCTCGATGAACTGGTGGCCAAAGGGAATACGGTCGTCGTTATTGAACATAACCTGGATATCGTCAAATCTGCAGACCATATTATCGACCTCGGGCCTGGCGGGGGTGATGCCGGTGGTGAAGTAATTGCTACCGGTACCCCTGAGGAAATTATGAAAAACAGGAAAAGTTACACCGGGGAGTTCCTTAAAGTCCTCCTGGAGGATAAACCAGGTAAAACGGGACCCCTGTCAGGTGAGATTGTTGATGTACAAACATCTGCATTAAAACCAAAATCCCGGAAGGCGGGAAAAGTGTGACGGATTTTTCAACCGTACAGGAGCTTGTACTATTCAGGGATGATGATCGTATCGGACAGAAAAATAGTACGAAAATGAGAAATTGCCGGAAATATACAACCGGGAGAGGCAACTGGAAAGGAAAGAATGACGGTGTGGAATAATATCGGTCATTATATCGTAAAATTCAATGAATCCCTCCGGAAAAAGGTATTATGGAAAATAGTACATAACCGCTTTTATTCAATTACCTCTATCCGGACTTCCTTGTGCCGACCTGCGTTATTGGCGCCACCTTGGCTGACGGGAAATCATCGACTCACCAGGCCCGGCAAAATTATTACACAACACATTCTATCCGTTGAATGGAGTCATCCGAATTGATAGACCTCTCCATGGTGCCCGAGAGTCCCGGCTGCTATATTTTCCGGGATTCCGGAAATGCGATTATCTATGTTGGAAAGGCTAAAAATCTGAAAAAACGTGTATCGTCATACTTTCAGAAATCTGACCATGATAGAAAGACAACAGCGCTGATCAGCCATATCAGGTCGCTTGATTTCATGGTCACAACCACTGAAGTTGAAGCCCTGATCCTTGAAAACAGCCTGATCAAGGAGAACCAGCCGCGGTACAACATTGACCTGAAGGACGCGAAACAATATGCCTATATTGAACTGACGGGTGAAGCGTTCCCTTGTATCAGGATAGCACGGAAGGCAACAACCAAAGGCACTTTTTTCGGACCGTTTGTTTCCGCAGCCGAACGAGACCACGTGTATTCAGTCGTTAAAAAAGTATTCCGCCTCCGGACCTGTAAAAATCTCCGGAGGAGGGCCTGTCTCCGCTACCACATCCATACCTGTTCAGCCCCCTGTAACGGGTCCTTAACCCCGGAAGACTATGCAGAGCAGGTGTTGAAAGCGACAATGGTCCTCAAAGGACGGGGTGCAGAACTTATCCGGCAACTGAAAGAAGACATGAATAACCGCTCCGGGTCCCAGGACTATGAGGGGGCAATGGTGGTCCGGAACCAGATTAATGCCATAGAGCGCCTGGGGCAGCGACAGGACATGGTCCGGCCGTCTGATACCGAGGAAGACATTATTAATTTCCTTGTACAGGACGAAAAAGTCTACCTGATGCTCTTTCCCGTCCATTCAGGTACTCTTGCAAATAAAAAAGAATACGTGTTCGATTACCATGAAGACGCATTTGAAGAGTTCCTGGTGCAGTACTATTCGTTACATGTACCTCCGGGAGAACTGGTGTTACCCGAACCCGTCAGCGAACCATTGGCTGAATTTCTTTCGACGCAAAAAGGCAGGAAAGTAACGGTTACTGTCCCTCAAAGGGGGGCAAAACGGAGACTTCTCGACCTGGTAAAAGTGAATATCGAAACGGTATTTTTCGGTGATGAAATTAAACTTCATGAAGTCAGGGACCAGCTGGGACTACCAGATCTCCCGAGAGTAATCGAATGCTTTGATATTTCTCACCTGTCTGGTACCTCTGTTGCAGGTTCAATGGTCCGGTTTACTGACGCCCGGCCGGATAAGAAGAATTACCGCCGGTTCCAGATAAAAACGGTTGAGGGTATTGATGATTTCCAGGCGATAGGGGAGATTGTCCGCCGCCGGTATTCGAGGCTGAAGGATGAGGGCAGCCCCATGCCAGACCTGGTGATGGTGGACGGTGGCAAAGGGCAGTTACATGCTGCAGTGAAGGAAATTAAAAAGTTAGGGCTGTCACTTCCCGCTATTGCCCTCGCGAAACGTGAAGAGGAGATCTACATGGTGGGCCATGCTCACCCCATCCCTGTTGACCGGAAAGAACGGGCCTCGTTGTTTCTCCAGGAGATACGGGATGAAGCACACCGGTTTGCAGTCACGTATCACCGGTTGCTCCGGAAAAAGAAATCAATCAAAGGGTAAATTCTCTCCTATTTTTTTTTGAATTTTTGGCTCGTTGGACCCCTGCAAATTTAAAAAAACGAGGAAATTTGTAAGGCCGGGAGGCGGTCCCACCCCCCAGTCAGATAAATGATCAGTTGGGGCATTCAGGAAAACTTCAGGAATTTAGAGATCATTCCTATCCCGACCGGGGTCGCCAAAGCGGCGGGACATAAGCCCCGGGAGCGTAATCAAATTTGTAATTACCAAACATGTAAGGTAGAGTTGAGAGGTTTTCAAAAAACCAATGAATTTTTTCACCCGTTCCAGCAGGCCAGCACTTCTCATACATGCCCGTATCCAAATTATTATTGAATCTCCGGCTGATAACTTGTAACCTGTAGAGATCACGGATGTAATTCCAGATTAAAACCATGATAAAGGATATATTGACCGTACCAACAATGATCAACATTTCACAACAATACCATGACTGATTTTATCCTGCATGCACCATTCGAACCAAAAGGCTCCCAGCCTGACGCAATACAGAAGCTCGGTACCGGTCTCCGGGAAGGGCTGCAATACCAGACACTTCTCGGGGTTACCGGGTCGGGCAAGACCTATACGATGGCAAACGTGATCAGGGATGCAGGAAGGCCTGCACTTGTAATTGCTCACAACAAGACCCTGGCCGCACAATTGTACAACGAATTCCGGGAATTCTTCCCTGATAACCGTGTAGAATATTTTGTATCATATTATGATTATTACCAGCCGGAATCCTATATCCCCGCAAAAGACCAGTATATCGAAAAAGACGCACAGATTAACCCGAAGATTGAGCAGCTACGCCTCTCTGCGACTGCCTCTCTCCTTTCCCGGCGGGACGTAATTGTCGTCGCTTCGGTCTCCTGTATCTATGGTCTCGGCCGGCCGGAAAACTTCCGGAACATGGGGTTTGAGCTCAAGGTAAACGAAAAAAGCTCGAGAAAGGAGATTATAAGTGACCTGGTTGCCTGCCAGTTCCAGAGAAATGATATCGAACTCATGCCCGGACGCTTCAGGGTGAAAGGAGATACGATTGACCTGATCCCCGGCTATTTTAATAACATCATCCGTGTCGAACTGTTCGGGGATGAAATTGAGCGGATCATGGAGATCGACAAAAATACCGGGCAGGTAAAAGAGAAAATGAACTATTTCTATGTGTACCCTGCCCGGCATTATGTCATCCCCGAAGAAGACCAGAAGCGTGCGATGCTGACCATTCGGGAGGAATTAAAAGAGCGACTTCCGGAACTAGGTCTCATCGAAGCACACCGGCTTGAACAGCGGACGCGTTATGACCTCGAGATGATCGAGGAAAGCGGGAGCTGCAAGGGGATTGAAAATTATTCGCGGCACTTCGACTTCAGGAAACCCGGGGAAAAACCTTACTGCCTGCTGGATTATTTCCCGGAGGATTTTCTTCTGTTTATTGATGAAAGCCACCAGACTATCCCCCAGCTTCACGGGATGTACCGGGGGGACCGTTCGAGGAAACAGTCCCTTATTGATTACGGGTTCCGTCTCCCGAGTGCGTATGACAACAGGCCGCTTATGTTCAGGGAATTTGAGCAGTACATGCACCAGGTCATTTTCGTATCCGCCACCCCTGCAGACTACGAGCTTGAACATTCAGGCCAGGTCGTGGAGCAGATTATCCGGCCGACCGGGCTTGTTGACCCCGAAGTTGAGGTGCGGAAGACGGAAGGCCAGACTGAAGATGTGATCGGCGAGATCGGGAGTACAATTGCCCGTGGTGACCGCGTACTCCTGACGACCCTGACGAAAAAACTTGCCGAGGAATATACCGAGTACCTTGCCGGGCGGGGGATCAGGACACGGTACCTGCATTCAGAAATCGACACGCTGCAGAGGACCGAGATCATCAGGGAGCTGAGGCTTGGCAGGTTTGACGTGCTTGTCGGGATCAACCTTCTCCGTGAGGGGCTCGATATCCCTGAAGTAGGGTTTATCGGGATCCTCGATGCAGATAAGGAAGGGTTCCTGCGGGACGCGAGAAGCCTGATCCAGATTATCGGCCGTGCAGCCCGCAATGTGAACGCCCATGTGGTATTATATGCCGATCATAGCACCAAATCCATTGATGAGGCCCTTTCGGAAACGAAAAGACGCCGCGAGATGCAACTTGCCTACAACGAGGAACACCAGATCATACCCCGGACCATAATAAAACCGGTCAGGGAAAAGGAGGTCGATATTAAAGACGTCAAGCATATTCCAAAGGTGGAGTTGCCAAACCTTATCATCGAGCTTGAAGCAGCGATGAGGGCTGCTGCGGAGAACCTCGATTTCGAGGAGGCAATCAGGATACGCGACCAGGTCAGTTCAGTGAAAAAGAGGCTTGGTGAGTATTAACAGGGAAGGTGCCATTAACGTCTGTTTTTTTGTTTTCAGGAAAAAATGTAAATGAGTTACATTTGTTTTGTTTCCTTATGGTCTGGAAAAGATCTCTTCTCTCTCTATAAATTCTGTGAATACATCCCTGCAAATTCTTTTGCCATGTTGACTGATGCGGGACCGTTTTTTGTTGAATAATCAACGATCACGACTGCATTATTCTTCCTGAATACCACGCTGCTTTGGGATTTTTGCATCCAGCCATAACTTTCATCAGGGATATCAAGGGGGATAGTCCTGTATGCTGCATCGTTTTGTTTTTCTGCATTAAATGCGACCTTCGCAGAATCAACTGATTCGTATAATGTTGTACTGACCTGCACCGAGTCTCCATTGCTGTTTACAAAACCGGCCGTACATGATTTTCCCGTACACGTAAGACCGTCCGGGTCCCAGGCCGCTGAAATTTCCTGGGCTGTGACCATAATTTCTGAAACATTCTCATACACCATGCTTCCTACTGTGCCGGTAGGGACCGGAAGGGTTGATCCCGAGGAAATCCGGGGATGTGTCACTGGTGGCGAGGGAATATTCCTTTCAGCCTGAGTGATCGTATTGTCTGCATTCAATGTTGGATGAATAAGGGTAACCGAAGGACGTTCAGCGGAATCCCGTTGAGGTTGTGTTTCCTTTGATGCACAACCTGCAGACCAGGTAAGAAGTAGTAATAAGAATAAAATAATCAGGACCGGATAGTACTTTTTCATGTTAACCTGTTTTCTCCTGGTGGAAAATAACATTTTATGAAAGG
>JALOPT010000222.1 GCA_025453715.1 Methanoregulaceae archaeon
CAGTAAATGGACCTGTGGAGGATGAAAATGGCCTCTGGTTTATCAATATGGAAACTGAGGAATTTGAATTGAGAGACTCCGATGAAGACCCCCCACCATATTTCACTTTTCCCTACTATCCACAATATCCCCCATTTGCGGATGTCCCGATTTATTCGAATGAACCCCCCCTGAATAATCAGGAAGTCCAGGCTACAATGGCTTATGACGAATCCACAAATGCAATGAATGGTGTTGTAACATATAACAAGAATTCTGCCATTCATACTGGTGCACAGACGCTCAACAATTACAATGTGAAGAACAGTAAAACCGTGACATTCCAGGGACTTGACGGAGGAAAGATGACCTCTGAAGAGAATATCCTCCTCGATAACGTTGGAAAGTCAATAAACGTCAGATTTCCCAATGGAGACACCTTATCAACGATATGTCCATTTGCACCTGCATCAATAGGCAATTGCACACCTGCTTTCTGTAATATCGCACAAACCGGTAGTAAGGTGGATGTTTTTGTTGCATCTCTTGTGACAAACGCTCAGTCACGGAGTGTGGGACAGGATTCAGGAGTGAATACATGGCCCCCACTGCCGATTGTCGACGGGCCGCCGGTAGAAATGGATTATAGTATCAGGCTTACGGGGATCGGAACAGGCAATTTAGCGGAGGGATCTGCGATGGCATATTTCAAAGCCCATAAGCTCGAAGGTGCACGGGAATGTCCAAGCGGATTCCTTGGGGCCGGGCAGGAAATTACCTATAATGAAGCTACGTCTGCAAGCGGGTCTATTACTCAGTTCCAGAAAATCATAAATTACCGTTCAGGGTTCAAGCTGACCGGATGAGATAACCCAATAAATAGTAACTATCCATTTTTTTCTTTAATAATTAAGAAATTCCGCATCTATTCAAAATAATTGATTATCAATCGAATATTGCCAGTTTTAACGATAAGATGTGATTTTCATTGGTTATTTTACATAATCCTGGCATTTTCAATAACCAGCTAACCATTAAAATCGGCCAAGAACATTACAATAAAAAAAATCCTTTACCCCTTTTTGCCAGCCCCCCGGACCCGTTCCGGGTTGGTATAGATATTCATCTGGTCACTTCTTACAAACCCGATGATCGTAAGTCCTGTTTTCCCCGCCATTTCCACGGCGAGGCTTGTGGTTGCACTCCGTGATACAATAACAGGAATTCCTGCAATAAGGCATTTCCGTGCCATTTCCGAGGATACCCTGCCCGAACTGATCACGAAAGTCCCAGGGAGTGATATATTGTTCAGCAGACCGTAGCCGATTACGCGGTCAAGGGCATTGTGCCGGCCGATATCCTCGGCAATGCAGATGGCACCGTCTGTATTAAAAAGTCCCACGATGTGGACACCCCCGGTCCTGGCATGGAGATCAGACTGGAGTGTCTGCTTCATTCCTGTCCTGATATCATCCACATCGATCACGAGGTCTGACGTTATTTTCGGGAGCCTGGCCACATCAAGGAAGGAGGTTGAACCACCACACCCGGAAAGAACAGTTTTCTTGGAAATGAGAATTTTGAAGGGGTTTTTCGTCAGGACACTGGCCCGGTCCGGTTCTATCTGTATTGATTCGATCTCATCCGGCTCGTGGATGATACGTTCGGTATATAGCAGCCCGACAACCAGTTCCCGGATCATAACCGGGCTTGTCATGACCGTGAGTGCATGCCTTCCATTTACGGTTATGGTGAGGGGGACTTCCAGGACCACTTCATGTTCAGATTCAGTAAATTTGCCAGCTTTTTCCCTGGTGCAACGAACGACCTTGTACATTCATACCATCCGTGAGATCTCTTCCACCGTTTCTATGAGTCGTTCAACGTCATCTGCATTGTTATACAGGTGCAGGCTTGCCCGGACTGTACCCTCAGGAGTGCCGATATGTCGCATAAGCGGGATACAGCAATGTTCCCCGGACCGGACCATAATTCCCGCAGCTTCATCGAGGATATGAGCGACATCATGGGGATGAAGGTTCTCTACGGTAAATGAAACCACCCCGATACGGTTTTCGCCCGGGGGGGGACCATACACCGTCACCCCTTTAATAGATGAAAGCCCCTCAATCATCCGGGTTGTAAGGAACTTTTCGTGGGCCCTGATATTTTCCATTCCGATTTCTTCCAGGTAATCAACCGCTTTTCCAAGGCCGATACAGCTGCCAACCGGTGGAGTGCCTGCCTCGTACCGCTGGTAGCCGGCGGCTTCCATATAATTGTCAACAAGGAGCGGGGAAAGGTCGGGTGATTTCATCCATAATACCCCGGTCCCGGTGGGCCCAAGCATTTTGTGACCTGAAAAGCAGAGATAATCGAACCCGGATTCTTCAGCATTTATCGGGATATGGGGCACAGATTGGGCACCGTCAACAAGCAGGCGACAATCATGATCTCTGCAGATTGCCGAGATCTCCTCCATAGGGGTGACCGAGCCAAGGACATTCGAAGCATGGCTTACGGCAATAAGTTTTGTCGCATCGTTAACTGCCTCTTCAAACAATCCAATGTCAAACGTCCCGTCCTGCCCGGGGGGGATGACACAGAGCTCGACCCCGCGTGTCTCATGAAGACGGAGCCAGGGAAGATAATTGGAGTGGTGTTCGAGGAGGGTAGTGACAACCCGGTCACCCTTATGCCAGTCCAGGCCCCCTGCGACCATGTTGATCGCCTCGGTGGTATTTTTTGTGATGACGGCAAGGCCTTGTTTTCCCCCGATAAAGGATGCAATTTTATTATGTGCATCAGCATATTTCTGGGTTGCAACCATCGCAAGACGGTGGACCCCCCTGCCAACGTTCGAACGGTACCGGAGCTCGTACTCATCCATGGCACTGATAACAGGGACAGGAGAGAGACTCGTTGCTGCACTATCCATGTAAATCAGGTCCTTCATTATTGGGAAATCTTCCCTTGCATCCTCGATCCTCACTACTTTGACACCAGCCAACAAATCATGGTACTATCGGGAGATAAATACTTGCCATAAGAGCAAGTATCGTTAATAGCTCTGCTTTTGCGGCCAAAAAGCCATTTTAAAGAGTTATTTATCCTGCTTTCGATTATACATAACTACCCGGGTCAGGATCGTTCACCCCACATCCGGAAAATTTCAATAAATCCCTATCCCGGTGGTATTACCAGGTTAATAGAGAAGAATGGAATATTTAACAGAAAAATACCAGGTGGGGGAGATTACATGGATGCATACTGTATATTTATTAGAGTCCAGAGAATGAACAAAAACCAAAAAAAACTGATTCGGGGGAGTTCGGGTTAATGTAGGAGAACTGATTCGAGTACCATACCCCGCTACCCTTGGGTTATTGTTTAATTTTTTGATATTAATAAGTTTAGTAAACGTCCACATTTACCCCGTTTGTTATTAGAGATAACCTCGCGGTTACATATTACAAATGAAAGGTTAAATGAACCCCTTACGGTGAAATACCCCCTCTTTATAGAAATTAAAGGGAAAGATTATAACGTATCGTTACCAAATTATTTGTTGATGCTGAGAGTATCAGCATAAAATATAGGAGATACAAAAATGAAGACAACAGCAGTTATCGTCATTGCACTCGCAATGCTGATTGCACTCACCGGCGTTGTAATGGCCGACCAGGGCGTACCAGCAGTCCCTGAAGTACAGACCATTTCAACCTCAACATC
>JALOPT010000067.1 GCA_025453715.1 Methanoregulaceae archaeon
AGAACCCTCCCGGTACTACCGGGTACATCAAGGATGCAGGTTCCAGCGTTATAATTGTCGGGAACGGTGGTGACTCCACCCTTTCGGGGAAGATCCAGCAGCTCGCCGAACGGAACGAAATGGGTGCCTTCAAACCCACCTACTATGATGCGGGGACCTACACGCTTGAAACAGTTGTGATTGTCCACCCGCCCATTGAGTATGATGGGCAGGACGGTCACCTGAACATCAAGCTCGTCGACCAGCACATCCCCTACCGGGACATCAGGATCGTCATTCCAGCCGGCAATGTTAAGGAAGTATACCCTCATCCGGCACACCTGAAGGTCGGGAGGAGCGGGGACCAGATCCTGGTCACCGGGTCTGCGGCAGGAGATGAGACTGTTGGAATTGAACTTCTCCTCTCGAAAGATTCGATCCAGTCAATGGATGGGTACCCGGTATTCGTAGAGGACGTTGCGGGAAAGACGCGTGCCGCAAACCCCTGGTATAACAATCTGGCCTACCCGTTTGCGGGAGCACTACGGGTTCTTGGAATTCTCGCGCTGGTCCTCACACCGTTTGTTTTTATCGGCATATTCTACCGGTACGGTAGAGAAAAGCAATTTACCGTTCCAAAATACCTGAGTTTCGTCCCGGACCCGACGAAAAAACCGTGGGTCGTGAACCTCCTGTTCAAGGGGGATGCGATGACTTTTGACGAGGACGGTTATTATGCCACCCTGATAGACCTGCACCGCAGGGGAATTGTCCGTATTACCGAGAAAGAGGGGGAAAAGGGTGTAACCATTGCACTGCTGGAAAAGCCAACGGAAGATGTATATGAACAACGGGTGCTCGGATTTTTAAATGACGTGGCAAACGACGGGGTTGTGGATACCGCGGTCATCCAGGAGCTTGCCCGGAAGGCAAAGACCAGCACAGGTTCACAGTCAAAGATCCTGCAATACCAGCGTGAACTGTCCGATGTGACGAGGCGTGTTGATCCGAAACTGTTAAATGAATATATCGTCGACGGTCGCGATCACATTATCCCCGTTGCATTAACCGCGGCTGGATTCCTTGCCATTTCAGTCCTGTTCCTGATAATTTCTCCGGCTCTAATCTCTGTCCTGATCCCTGCAGCGCTCCTTTGGGGTGGAGTGCTGGTCCTCGCAGGCATTGCCTTCGCATATCCGTCAACACTGTTCGGGCACTGGAAAGATGACAAGTATAAAGAAAAGCTGGAATGGGATGCATTTGCTTATTTCCTTTCCGACCTTGCACTGATCAAACAATATTCCCCGTCCGATATCTCCCAGTGGGGCGACTGGCTTGTGTACGGGACTGCGCTCGGTGTAGGGAAGCATGTTGAAAAAGCGATGAACGAGCTGAATGTCCACATACCTGAAGCCGGCGTGCCACTGGGACTGATGCATAGTGCATTTGTCCCGATTGTTGCCTTCTCTCCCCCCTCACAGGGTGGCAGCGGTGGATTTGGTGGTGGAGGATTTGGTGGCGGCGGCGGTTTCGGTGGTGGCGGGGTGGGTGGCCGCTGAAGCCCCTGCCAGGAAATCTTATTTTTCATCATAAAAACCTGTAACTGTTTAGAAGTGATATCACTGTTAATCACTGGTTTCCCGGAATTGTATGAAACGCTGCTGCCTTGTATTTAAGATGTAACAAAAATCGACGATATTCCATGAATATTCCAGGTACCACCTGGATAATCAATACTAATATGGGCTTTCTTTCATCAGCCTGATTTTTGTCCAATCAATCAGTTTAAATCAAGACCGGTAGTAGCTCTTCTGCAGATTATCATGCAATACACAGAGGGAAAACCGGGCAGGGTTTTTATTGTCCGGGTTGATCATGACGAAGACCTTATCGCGACACTGACGAAATTCCTGACAGACCACAAGATCAACAATGGATACATCAGGTTCATTGGAGCACTCCAGTCTGGTCAGATTGTCACTGGGCCCAAAGTCCTTTGTCTTCCGCCGGATCCTAACTTCGAATCCTTTTCCGGGGGTTGGGAAGTCCTCGGGATGGCCACGATCACGCCGGATACAAACGGGCCACACCTGCATATCCACGCATCGGTAGGCAAGGGTGAACGGGTGTTAACAGGGTGTCTCCGGGGAGAGATTATTACCTATATCGTGATTGAAGCAGTTATTACTGAGCTTGTAGGGGTCGATGTGCAAAGGGAATCGGATCCCGTAACCGGCCTATGCCTGCCTGTATTAAAACACGAGAGATCGCCATAATGAACATTAAAAAAACATTGCATCACTCACTCGGCAACCGTTATTTCAGGACAGAGGAGTTATCCCAATACCAATGATACGCCAACAGCCCCTGTTCCTGCCAATGAGCATGAAAGAAGCAGCGAAGCTAAGTATAGGGCAGTTTGACATCATCCTGGTAACCGGCGATGCGTACGTGGACCATCCCTCGTTTGGCACGGCACTGATCGGGCGTGTCCTGTGGGATGCCGGTTTCTCTGTGGGGGTGATTGCGCAACCGGAGTGGCGAAGCACTTCTGAACTTGCGAAACTTGGAAAACCACGCCTGTTTTTTGCGATTAGCTCTGGAAATGTCGATTCAATGGTGAATAATTTCACCCCGGCATTAAAACGGCGAAATGACGATGTCTATTCGCCGGGAGGAAAGGGGCCGGGGAGACCTGACCGTGCCACAACCGTCTATACAGACCGGTTGCATGCCCTCTTCCCGGGTACACCCCTGGTGATCGGTGGAATCGAAGCAAGCCTGCGCAGGTTTGCACACTATGATTACTGGTCAGACTCAGTCCGCCATGCCATTCTTGCTGATGCCCCGGCCGACCTCCTGGTATTCGGGATGGCTGAGAAGCAGATCATCATGATTGCAGAGGCCTTATCCAGCGGGGAACCGGTCGGAAGCATCAGGAATATCCCCGGGACCTGTTGCCGTATTTCCCTCTCTGAATGGCGGAGCATGGACCATGATGGGTATGTTGTCATTCCATCATTCACCGAAGTGTCAACTGATAAAGAGGCATATGCCCGGGCGTTCTCTCTGCATTACCGTGAGCAGGACCCGTTTAGGGGCAAAGCAGTTGCCCAGGTCCATCCAAAAACCGTTATTGTGCAAAACCCCCCCGCCAGGCCTCTGACCCCTGATGAACTTGACCATATCCATGAACTCCCCTTTTCAAGAAAACAACACCCTGCATACCGGGAACCCGTCCCTGCCCTTGAACCGGTCAGGTTCTCTGTGACCAGCCACCGGGGGTGTTTCGGGGGGTGCTCGTTCTGTGCATTAACACATCACCAGGGCAGGATTGTACAAAGCAGAAGTGCAGAGTCCATCATACGGGAGGTAACTTCGCTGTCCCGGATGCCCGGGTTTTCAGGTATTGTCCAGGATGTCGGGGGCCCGACAGCCAACATGTACGGTGCGTCCTGTGTTTCGTGGAACGGCACTGGCACCTGTGCTGACAGGAAATGTATCTCCTGTAATAATCTCACCACAGCTCACAATGACCAGGTGAACCTCCTACGGCATTTGCGGGAGATCCCTCGCGTGAAAAGAGTGTTCATCAGTTCCGGCATCCGCTATGACCTGTTCGATACGGACGATTGCGGGTACCTGAAGGAAATTGTGACGTTCCATACGTCAGGACACCTCAAGGTCGCCCCGGAACATATTGCACGCCATATCACGGACCTGATGAACAAACCCGGGAAAGAGTCATTCGAACACTTTTGTCGGAAATTTGGATCATTACGTGAAGTTTCCGGGAAGGATCAATATATACTGCCCTATTTTATGTCCGGACATCCCGGGTGCAGGATGGAAGACATGATCGCTCTTGCCCTCTATTTAAGGGACCACTCGTTGTATACCGAACAGGTACAGGACTTCACACCTACCCCGATGAGTGTTTCCAGCTGCATGTATTACACGGGTCTTGACCCTTTTACCATGACACCGGTCTATGTCCCAAAAGGCAGGGAGAAACAGTTGCAGAGGGCAATGTTGCACTACCGGGACAGGGAGAAACAGGACCTTGTCCGGGAAGGTCTGACAATGTCCGGGAGGACCGATCTCATTGGTCCCGGGAAAAAATGCCTGGTCGGAGCGGGAATCGCGAGGCCTCCTGCAAAAACCGGTCTGCATGGTAGCACGGGGCCCCCATCCAGAATTAGAGGGCAATACGGTCCGGGTACCGCAACAGGGTCCGCAACCGGGAGAAAAAGACGAAAATGATTATTATTCTTCTCGCCCGCAGGTATGCGGGACATCCATTCCCTGGTTATCGCACGGGGCGCACCGCTCAAGCTTTTCATCAATAATCCGGTAGGCATTCGCAAGGACAGACGAGTTGGAAATAAGTCCCGCAATAAGAATTACTTCGAGGATCTCGTCACGGGTTGCACCCATTTTCAAAGCAGCCTGCATGTGGTACCCGGTACAGTGCTGGCACCTGAGTGCTGCCCCTACGGCAAGGCTGATCAACTCCACGTATTTCGGGTCAAGCGCATTTGTCTGTGTCACGGTCCCTTTGTAAAGCAGGTGGGAGATGAGGACTTCAGGTCGTTCGGCCATCCTTTTAAAAATGAGGGGTGTCCGCCCGTACTCGTGTTCAATATCGTCCAGCCATTGACGCGAGGTCTGGTAGGCCCCTTTCTCTACAATTCCGTTCAGTGTCTCTTCGAATTCCGACATATTGATCACCCGTCTGGTACTCAGGTATCATACGCACAATGTTGTAATACCTCTGGAGGAAGCAGGTGATTATATCGCTGGAAGATCCAGGCTTTGGAATGCCGGAACCAGTTACTGAACAATTCTGATTCTCACCGTTGTTAATTGCTAAACCAGGTCCGCGTTTATTCGATCAACGATTTGCATTATAACCCGGCGGTTCATTTTTCGTACTTATACACACTTATATAACCGGGATTTCATAAACAAACCATTGGAGAATTCTTGTGGGATCCCGTCGAATTTCATTACTCGTGATATCCCTCCTCTGTATCTGTTGCATTGGAGTAGTCGCCGGCTCGTCGCTGGCAATGTTTGAGCGGGCAGCCGCTCCCGGACATGACCTGATAAAAAAGCCTCCAACTGAAGGGCTATCCAGCCCGAATGCTATCAGTAATAACCTGGCAGTCGGCAAGGTCGTTACGACCAGCACTGATGCCGGTCTAAAAGCCCGGCACCCTGTCATGAACCGGAATCTATCAGGTTCCGGGTGGGGATATCAGCCTCCCGGGTCCAGGCCGTGGATGGGTTCCAAGGTACTGACACTCTCTCTAGGAGGGACCGAGGTGATACAGGGGACCGGAATTGTCAGGTGTATAGATAGCGAAGGAGGCATATTTGGGATTATTGCAGCCGATGGTACTCATTATCTCCCGTCAAGCCTGCCGGCGAAATATAAAAAGGACGGGCTCAATGTCGAGTTTAAAGCCTATCTGATGCCTATTAACCCTGCCTATCGCATGTGGGGCAGCCCGATACGGATCATCTCCATAGCAGCAGACTCCACCAAGGAAGATACCATCGAGACCACCGGCACGGTGACCTGGGTCCCCCTTGAAGGCGGTTTCTGGGGAATCATTGCCGATGATGGAACACAGTATGACCCCCTGAACCTCCCGGCAAAATACGCGAAGGATGGATATCGAATCCGGTTCTCAGCAATTGAAGAAGCTGATGTTGCAAGTTTCCACATGTGGGGGACACTTGTTACCATAACGAGCGCCGGACCTCTTAGCCTGGTTGAAACCCCAAACGGAGATGTACTTGTTGATTACAAGCGCACCGGCGGTCTCGCGGGTTTTAACGATCACCTGACCGTGTATGAGAACGGGAACTCCATCGTAACAACAAAAAATGACGAAAACCGGTACACATTATCATCGGACGAGATAAATGACCTGATTGCCCTTTTCGAATCATCGGGTTTTAATTCGATAAACCAGGAAGACCTTGCGATGTTCAAAGTAAGCGGGAACGATTTCTTTTTCTATTCGATCGAATTCCGGGGACACAAAATTGAAGCGATTGAATATGCATTCCCGGAATCAGCCGGCCCTGTAATTGAACACCTCGATAACCTCGTGCTCCGGGCATGACCTGATAACACAAAATTCCAATCAATTTTTCCGTTTTTATATAATCAGGACCCGCATGGGGCACACAGGGCATCAGTTTACCGGATCAGGTTCCCGCATTGCCTGGAGTCCATTGTTCAAGCATCGTGGTGAACAATTCATGGGACTCTTCCATATGCTCTTCATGGTACCTGACATAGAGGGTCTGGTCGCCTACCATGCCCTTGATACTGAAATATTCCTCTTTAGAGAATGAGAAGAAGGGTTGTTTAAGGTTGTCAAGGACCTTCACCGTGCCAAACTCCCCGAAATACACAAGGAGTTCCCTTGTCACCTCCTCGTCCACTGAGTACTCTTTCAGGACAGTCCCGTCAACGCATCTCTTGAATTTATTGGTTTTTTGGATCTGCATTATTTCACCCAATATCCTCCCATTGTTTTTGCGATCTCTTCAATTGCTGCAACAGCACGTTCACATTCCTCCATCGTGCTCATGCAGGAAAGGCTGATCCGGACCCCGCCTGCGGTATTAATCCGCTCATGTATTAACGGGGAACAGTGAAGACCTGTCCGGACAATGACCCTGTAAGCTTTCCAGAGTATGAACCCGATATCTTCGCTTTCCATATTTTCCAGGGAAAATGTAATTACCGGCAGGTCGGGCGAGGGGTTGTATAACCTGACCCCCTCAGTCTCCCCGAGTGTTTTTACCAGGTATGAAGTCATCCGGGTTGATTCCGAAAGAATGGTATCCACCCCTTTCCTGCGTACAAACACTGTCCCGGCATCCAGAGCAGCTATCCCCGGGTAATTTGGTGTCCCTGTCTCGAACTTCAGGGGCAACTCTTCTGGCTGGTACTTACCGGCCGAGTCGACACCGGTACCACCCTGCCGGACCGGATCAACCTGTTCAGGGCTCCTGATGTAAAACCCCCCCGTCCCCGGCAGGCCGAACAATGATTTATGCCCGGTGAATACAAAAGCGTCAACCGGAAGGTTCCCCGCCTCTGCCGGGTACTGTCCGGCGGTCTGGGCACCGTCAACCAGGAAAAATGCCCCTGATGATCTTACCTGGTTTCCGATGGCTTCAATGTCCTGCACAGAACCCAGCACATTCGAGCCATGCCCTATTACCACCAGTGCGGTGTCATCCGTCATTATCTCCCTGATCTCTTCCATTCTCACATGAGGGCCTGTTGTCCGTATAATCGAGAGAGAACATTTCCCTTCCCGCTCAAGTGTCCGGAGTGGCCGTAATACAGAGTTATGTTCAAGATCTGTGGTGATTGCATGGAATGGCTTGCCGTAACGTTTCGCAAAGCCATGGATCAGCAGGTTCAACGAATCTGTTGCGCTCGAAGTAAAGATAATATGTTCCGGCCGTGAGACCCCGAAGAAATCTGCAACAGTCTGCCGGGCAGTTCCTATGTAATCCGGTGCGTCCTTGACCGTCGTGCGGCCATGTTCATAGAATGGCGAGGAGAACACATCCGTTGCAGCTTTCAGTACTTCGGGGGGTTTTGGCCAGGTTGTCGCAGCGTTATTCAGGTATATTAACGGTTCAGTCAATGGAACACCAGGATATTATTCTTAATTTTTCGTGTAACACAATAATTCGGCATGGGCCTGGAAATCCCTGGATGAATGCATATTAATGATGATATCTGGATACT
>JALOPT010000068.1:0-4442 GCA_025453715.1 Methanoregulaceae archaeon
ACCGGGTTATTCTCCGCATCAAACCCGGAGAAATCGTTGTACATGCTGTCCTTGCCAGAGATAAAAGGGGTACCGAATGCCGTCGCAACATCATAGCACCCTTTTGCAGCACGTTTCAGTTGCCCCAGGCGTCCGGGGTCATCCGATGAGCACCAGCAGAAGTTATCGAGAATTGCAATCGCTTCCAGCGGTATACCCATGGCAATAAGCCCGCGGATAGCCGTATCAATCCCGGCTGCAGCCATGCGGTACGGGTCAATCTCTGAATACGAGGGGAATATTCCCTGTGAAAGCCCCACCCCTTTCTTCGAACCGGGAACAACCTTTGTCAGCGTCGCCATTGCCTGGACCCGCCCGGTTCCCTGCACAGGGCCAAGTACATGACCACCCTGGACCGTATGGTCGTACTGGACGGATATGAATTCCTTTGAACAGAGGTTCTTACGCCCGAGCAATGCGATTAACGTTGTATCAAGGCGATCGGGGCAGGGGATTGCCGGTTCTGGATGGGTTTGTTTCGTATAGCTGGTTTTTAAGTGCTTTTTCGGCAGTCCGTCATGCAGGAACCCAAGCTCGACATCCATCACGACTTCGCCATGGAACTCAACAACACATTTCCCGGTGTCAGTAAATTCCCCGATAACGGTTGCCTCCACCTCGCGCCGCTCCATCAGCTCCATGAATTGATCAAGTTTTCCCGGGGGTATAGCGAGAGTCATGCGTTCCTGCGACTCGGATATCCAGATCTCCCAGGGGGCCATTCCGGGATACTTCAACGGGACTTTTTCGAGCGATACAAAGGCCCCGTTACATTCCTTTGCCATCTCTGCAACCGAGCAGGATATACCACCAGCACCGTTATCCGTAATACTCCGGTAGAGTGAAAGGTCCCGGGCTTCCTTCACGATCACGTCCGACAGCTTCTTCTGGGTAATCGGGTCCCCGATCTGCACCGCTGTGACCGGACTTCCGGGGTCAAGGGCTTCAGATGAGAAGGTCGCACCATGGATCCCGTCTTTTCCGACCCTGCCCCCGGCAACAACAATCAGGTCACCTGGTTCTGCCTTTTTCTCGTAGAGTTTCTTTCCCGCATGTTCACGCGGCATAACCCCGACCGTACCTGCGAACACCAGTGGTTTTCCCACGTACCGGTTATCGAAATATACCCATCCCTGTGGTGTCGGGATACCCGAACAATTACCCCCAACACCCACACCGTGAACGACCCCTTCAAGTATCCTCCTCGGGGAGAGGATCGGGTTTGCCAGGTCCCTGCCGCGGAACAGGGCAGGTTCTGTCTCCGGGTCGCCGACACAATACCCGTACACGTTGATGCAGGGCTTTGCACCAAGCCCGAACCCGATAGTATCGCGGTTAACACCGACGATCCCCGTAAGGGCACCACCAAACGGGTCGAGTGCCGAGGGAGAGTTATGGGTTTCGACCTTGTGTGTCACGAGGTAATAGTCATCAAAGATAATTGCACCGGAATTGTCGGTAAATACCGTAAGGCAGATATCGTTCTTCCCTTTTTCTTTCCGGATTTTGTTGGTGGCCGCCTGGATATAGGTCTTGTACAGCCCGTCCGGGACATCATCATCCATCGGCGATGCAAAGATCGTGTGTTTGCAGTGCTCGCTCCATGTCTGGGCGAGGGACTCAAGCTCCACATCCGTGGGGTTTCGTCCCTTTTTCATGAAATAGGCGCGGATCGCGTGCAACTGGGCCAGGTCCAGCGCCAGCGGGCCACGCCTCTGGTGCGTCCCTGGGTCTTCTACTCCTTCCTTCCCGATCCGTGTGAGTTCCTGGTCGCTTACGCTGAGGTCTACCTCACCTGCGACGGGGAGATCGTGTAACCTTACCAGAGGCACTTCACGGCCCATGCCCATTGTGCCGTATTCCTCCCGGGTCTTTACCTGTACCCTGTTGACGAGTTGGTTTGAAAGAGTAGCGGCAAGTTTTTGTTCAAGCCCGGGTGATAACGTCCCGCATACAAAAAAAAGCTGGGAGGTGTAGACCTCGATATTTTCTCTACCCTGGAAAAAGTCCTCAATTGTCTGCCGGGCAGTCGTGCCTGCATTATCGGTTACCCCTGGCAGGAACCCGACTTCAACGGCGTAATCGAAATCAGCCAGGAACGGCCGGTCTGTTGAAAATTCCTGTACTACCGGGTTAACCAGCTGCGAGCCGATCTGGCTGAGCTCCTCATCCGAAAAATCATGCGACCCTGAGGTAATCGTATAGACATCGATGAGATGCAGCCCGTCAATCGGGAAACCAAGCGACCGTATCCGGTCAGTCCGGGTCTTAAGACGGGGGTCTTTTGTGTATCGGACTTCTATCCGGTGGACAGGGGTGGCCATTACCTACTCAGTGGATCCCGGATTACAAAATAGGTATCGCAACGGGGTGCAACCTGGTATGGCAGGATGTTATGACTCACCTGGCAGGGCCGCTCAGTTACCGGCATACGTATGTAAAAAATTCTGATTCTGCCCTGATTATTGATAATTTCCAACCAGGTATGAAAAACCGTGGCGATGGAATTCCGGTAACTACCCGAAATCTCTCGTGCAATTCAGGGAACGGCTGCTGTTTGTTGCAGTTGGAATACCATACGGTGTATGTATGGTATGCTTGCCATAATGTAATGTTTAAATTACATTTAGGGTGATTGATTTGTAGAATATTCTGTTCGGGACCTGAAAATGCCATCCTGGAAAAAACTAATCGGATCAACCATTTTTGGAATTCTTGGCACGATTACACTTGCGAAGCCTGTATGTGCGGCGGTCTGTCCAAGGGGAATAGGGGGGTGCGTCTATCCCGGAAGGTGCTTTCTTTTCACTGACATGGACTCCAATTCACTCTGCGATTACACCCGGACTGCCATAACCCAGGTGACGCAAACGCCGGTGCCTGTTGTTGACGCACCACCTGTCACTCCCCTGGTTGATGCAGTACAGGCCACCCAGATCGTTCCAGATCCAGTAACATACGGGTTTTTTAACCTGGTTCATATTAGCCCGGTTTTTATAGGGGTCCTGCTCTTTCTTCTGGTAAGCGCCGTCCTGATCTATATATTAAAGTCAGGCAAAACAGGGGTGAAACTGCGGTCCAAAGGTCCTCTCCTGGCCACCTCATCGCTTTTTGCGCTCGGAATATCGGAAATTATAATCTACCTGCTTATGGAGGGTACCGTACCTGGGATGCCATTTGCACTGGTTTACATGCTTGCAGGTGTGCCCCTCATCGCGTACCTCTGGAAAAAAGAGAGCCTGGACAAGCCTGTTGCATTGCTGGTACTCGTACTCAGTACAACCGCCGGTTTCGTGTTCCTGTCACCGATCATGCCCATGGAATTCATAGGTCTTGTCCTCCTTGCCAGTGGAAGCGGGGTATTGGTACCTGCGATTATCGCTATCCTGGTCGTGCTCGCCATTTCACTCCTGGTCGGCAGGGTGTTCTGCGGCCATATCTGTCCGGTTGGTGCAGTCCAGGAACTTGCATCGTTTATCCCGCTGAAGAAAATTGATATCAGGGACACAAGGATCCCGGAAATAATCAGGTTGACCGTGTTTATTGCGGTGGTCGCAGGGGGAGTATACCTGATAGACCTGATGAAATATACCGGGGCTTATGATTTCTTCAGCCTTGCTCTGACAGCAGGCTTTTTTATCTTTGCTGCTCTTCTCCTCCTCTCGGTATTCTTATATCGCCCGGTCTGCAGGTTCCTCTGCCCGTACGGGGTACTCTTCTCGCTCCTGTCCTATTTCAGCAGGTACCGGCTGAACCGGACTTCTGCATGTATAAATTGCAGGAAGTGCGAGAGGGTCTGCCCGGTTCACGTGGCAGGGGCTGGTGTTTCCAAGCGGGAGTGCTACCTTTGCGGGCGCTGTACTGAGACCTGCCCGGTCGAGGGAGCTATCAGGTATGAGAAGCCATAGGACTGCATGTTACGTGAGCAGGCTGGTATTTATATGGGCCGGGGCCTGAATATCAGGTCTGGAATCTGAATATCCCAGGCTTTTCAACCGGCCTTAGGGATTTTTAAGGAGAATGGGGATTATTGGGTGATTTTGTATTCCACCACGAGAAAAAAAGCGACACCTTATAATCTGCACCTCTAATCATTATCACAATGGCAGGGAACAGCAGGCTCAGGACACTTATCGGCAGCCCGTTCAGGATCGGGCTCGGGGGAGAAGGGGTCCTCCGGACATACGGGATGGTGCATGAAGCACTTGCAGTACTGGAAGCGGCATATTCCAGTGGTATCAGGTATTATGATTCGGCGCCGGCATACTCTGGAAGTGAACAATATTACGGGAACTTCTGGGAACAGCACCCGGAGTGGATGGGACGTTCATTCCAGACAAGCAAATCCGCAAAGCGGGATGCCGGTGGAGCAACCGGGGACCTTGAAAGAACTCTGTCACGGA
>JALOPT010000068.1:4447-12214 GCA_025453715.1 Methanoregulaceae archaeon
CTCGGGCTCTGGCAGATCCATGATTTACGGGACAATTCCGAAATCCGGCAGGTTGAGGGCGCGGGTGGAGCACTCGGTGCATTCTACCAGGCCCGCGAGACCGGGGTCGCGAGAGGAATAGGGGTTACCGGCCACCACGATCCGGCAATCCTGCTGCATGCGGTCAAAAACTGGGATATCGATTCCGTACTTCTCCCTGTCAGCCCGGTCGAGGCTGCTATCGGAGGATTTATTGACAGGGTAATACCGGCAGCACGGGAGCGTGGTATCGGCGTAATCGGTATGAAGGTGCTGGGAGCGGGGGCGTATATATCCCCTGATGGCGGGTTTTCACCCGGTGACCTGATCAGGTTTGCCCTCTCCCAGGACGTTGACATAGTTATCTCAGGATGTTCAACCCCGGCTGAAGCAGAATTTCTTGCCCGGCAGGAAAAAGAGCATACACCAATGGATGAGGAAGAACAGGCTTCACTGGTTGATGCAATCCGGCCATACGCTGAAACACTTGCTTACTACCGGGGGGTTATCTGATTCGCCCGGGGGCTGTAATTCCGGTTTGGTGTACGTAACAACATTCCCATAAATGTAATACTTTTTTCGATTCGCTGACATCCTGATTGGTTAAAGGAAACACGTAACGACAGGAAGGGGTTTCGCCCTTCCCCTCCCACAGTAAGAGATTCTTTGGCCAGGGTTTTTCGGTTGAGAGAACATTCAGCCCCATTTATATCCCAGACTGGATCGCCGAAGCGGCGGGACGGAGCCCCCGGAACGTGAAAATACACCAGGATTGCCCGAATCTACAAGAAAAATGCGGCAGGATGCCAACAGAAACTGATATAATATTCCGGTTTTCCTGGCGACCGGGTATCACTTGTAAATCCGGGGCTGTGTTGCCATTACCATTACATGTATGTCTTTTCAATCTGCATATACCGGGAGGAGCAACGATATGCATCGAAAGATCATCAGGATCGATGAAAGTAAATGTACGGGATGCGGGCAGTGTATTCCCGACTGCCCGGAAGGGGCACTCCAGCTGATCGACGGAAAAGCACGACTCGTCAGCGACCTGTTCTGCGACGGTCTCGGGGCCTGTATCGGTACATGCCCTGAAGGAGCGATCTCGGTTATCGAAAGGGAGGCAGGAGCATACGATGAGAAAGCCGTGATGGAGACGATTGTCAGGCAGGGTGAACTGGTTATCCGGGCCCACCTTGAACATCTTGCGGGTCATGGACAGACAAAACTATACCACCAGGCAATCGATTACCTGGATGAACATCACCTTGCAATCCCTCCCCATAATATGGTAATGGGTTTGCCGAAGTCACCCGGACACATTACCCCGGATTTTGCAGGCTGCCCGGGAGCAGCAGCCCGAAGTATTACACGGGATACCCAGACAGGTCCACCACAGTCATCGGGGACGAACTCCTCGGAGCTGCGGCAGTGGCCGGTACAGTTGAAACTCCAAAACCCGGCAGCCCCTAATTTTGAAAATGCGGATCTGCTTGTATCAGCTGACTGTGTCCCGTTTGCCTATGCCGGGTTTCACCAGGAGATCCTGCGGGGTAAAATCCTGATCATATTCTGCCCGAAACTGGACTCCGATATTGAAGGATATATCACGAAATTCGCAGAAATCCTGTCCAACCACAATATTAAATCAATCACCGTTGTCCACATGGAGGTCCCATGCTGCAGCGGTGTCAGGTACGTGGTTGACCTGGCACTTGAACATTCGGGAAAGAAGGTCCCGGTGAACGATTATACCATAACAATAAGCGGGGAAATTGAATAACCAAAGGACTTTCCGGCCCATTTTTTTTAATTACGATAATACATCCCCTCGTTTATCCAAAATGCACATACACCACTTCATCAAGGGATCTCCCATTTTTCCAGATGGCATTTTTATGGACTGCCTCCCTCGTAAACCCACATTTTTCCAGGACACGCATCGATGCAGGATTATTTGAAAAGATCCCGGCCTGGAGCCTTACGATATTATATCGCCCGAATGCAACCGGTACGAGAGCAGAGACCGCATCAGTCACAATACCCTGTCCCCAGTACGACTCTGAAAGCCAGTAGCCGATTTCAGCAGACCGGCACCGGACATCACTCTTCGGGTGTATTCCGATACCACCAACGGCTTCACCATGTACATCAATTGCCAGAAAAAGGTCCGGCCCGGGACCCGTTGCCTTCGCGATAAAACGTTTTGCATCATCAGGCGTATAGGGGCTTGGGAAGGCGTCCCTCATTGACCCTGCAATACGGGGGTTATCCGCATGTTTCAAGAGGGGTCCCGCATCGTCCGGGGTCCAGTCGCGGAGAGTGGAAGTGGGAGTGAGGATACGCATAATTGGGTAACGTTACAATAGGAACTTCATTTTATTTAAGGAATGGACGGTTGATCAACGAGTCTGGATAATCAGGATTACGACCTGGAAATCATTCTACCGGGGGCTTCCGGGGTTCACAATCACCTGACCTTTCGGATGAATCGTCGCAGGAAAACCTTCCTGCCATAAAAAATTCACATCATAATCTTTTTAAAATATTAAAAAAAAGGCACATGCACAGGAGGTGTTCAGAGCAGGACTGGCGTGGGGGGGTTATGCCATGAAGTTTTTCGATATTTCCATTTTCTCATACGGTTATCCCTCCCGGATTCCTGCTGGAAAGCACCTCTGTTTTAGAAATGAAGGTGTTTCATGAGAATCAAGGATTATACCAGAGGTTCTGGACACAACGGATCAGGTATCGTAATTATTATCCTGATACTCTTCTTTCTGACGATTCCCGTATCAGGAGATGAGAGTAGCCTTTTAGTTAATGAAAGCGATGGGCTTTCACCCGTTACCTCCAGTACCCCTCAATTGCCCGGGCAGGATAACCAGGTTATCCCCCCGGCCACGATACCAGAGCTCCAGGTCAATCTGCCACCAGGAGAAGATCCTGATCTATATTCCACGATAACTTCGGCGCCGGATGCATTATCAGTGCAGGATGACCCACCAGATGAACAAGTAGTTCCCGCAGGAAATCCAGAAGTCCCGGTGCAGAATGACGCTGTTACGGTAGATATTCCACCTGTTAATGAAAGTATCACTAATTCTACACCATCTGCAGCCCCGGAAGCATTACTTCAATCTCCCCCAGACATCCCCCTTAACAATACAGAAAATTCTCCTGGTATTCCAGGACCAGATGAGTCGAATAATACGATACAGGTAAACGAGGAATTTTCTAGTGCCGGACCTGTGTTACCGGCCGTGGTATTGAATGGATCTGCCAGTGACAATAGCTCGTTACCTGATTCAGTACCGGTTTGCACGGTTAATCCCCCATGGGCGGCAAACCTCACCGATCCCCCGCTAAATTCCACTAACCTGCAGGGCCCATCCGGGAGCCAGTACTGGGAGATTAATGGTACAACCGGCCCCGGATATTACCCGGTTGAAAGAGACCTTGTTGACACGTGGGCTCATATCGGCATCTGGATACATGATGTTTCCAATGTAGTCCTTGATGGTTTAGGTAATATATTGAATGGTCAGGAATCAGTCTCCCATGATGGCTCAATTGGAATACTCATTAACGGCGACGTTTCGAATATCCAGGTCAAAAATTTCTCCGGGATTTCAGGCTGGTTTGATGGGATTGTTGTACAGTCGGGTGAGAATATCACACTGGGAGATAACCTGGCCCTGTTCAACAATCAGGGTTCAGGGATTAACGTCACCGATTCCAGTATAGTAGAAATTGCAGGACCAATCGAGTCCTCCCACAATACTGTGAATGGCATTCTCATCCGTAATTCGTCAGATGTGGATATTTCAGGCCCGATCTATGGTCATGATAACCAGGTGGCGGGAATCAACATTACAAATTCCACCGATGTTACCATTTCTGATGGCATTGAATTTTTATACAGCCCTGTCGGGCTTCAAGTCAGCAGATCACAGGATGTACAGATACTGGGAGATGTATATCTTCATGGTAACAGTGTCTATGGCATATCCCTTTCCTCTTCAGAAAATGTTCTTATCGGCCCCAATCCGTCCGGTTATGTTACAATTTCCAATAACAATTTAGGAATTTACCTCTTGAATGTGTCAAATGCAAGGATAAATGATACCAGTGTTTTCGATAATGCCGACAATGGTATGTATTCTTACGCTTCTTCGCAAATCCTTCTTAAAAATGTTACCGTCGAAGATAACGGGGACAGTCCGTATGAGGCGGGCTTACGGATTGAATGGGCAGATGGATGGCATCACATTCTTGAAAGCAATTTCACCCATAACAGCGGTGACGGTATTGAAAATATCGATAGCAACCTGACCCGGATTGAAAACAGTACCTTTAGAAATAATGGTGCCAGTGGTATCGGGATCGGTAGGAGCTTCGATCCCTCCGGGGGAAGTTATGACTGCACTGTCACGGGTTCCTTCATTTCGCAGAACACTGATAACGGCATCGCCTCGTACGCGAGTGACCGCCTCACTGTAATGAATAACAGGATAATTGACAACCATGGGGACGGGATATTCTTATTTAACCAGTTCTACGCGAATATCAGCGATAACTATATTTCAGATAACGAAGGGGGTGGGATTAATGCCACAGGCAACAGCTGGGAGAATACCATTACCGGAAACGATTTGATTTATAACTGGGATGGAATAACATTAGAGACATCTGGTAAATCAAATATCACGGGCAACCGGATACACGGCATAACAAGTGGCTTTCCCACTTACACGGAAAGGGGTATTGTCCTCCTGAACGGGTATGGGAGCACCATCCGCAATAACAACCTGTCCTATTTTGCCGACCAGGCAATGCTGGTCAACCGGAGTGATGACAATATTATCAGCGGGAATAATTTCATAATGGTCGGACCGGGAGTGATGATCCAGTCCTCAAATGGTACCATATTCGAACAGAATATAATAGATGTAACCGGTTTACATGCCGGGCTCGAATGCTCCCAAACAAATAATACCACGATTACAGGAAATACATTCTCAGACGGAACACCGGCCCTGTCGCTCCAGGGCACGGATAATACCACCGTGTTCAACAATATATTCGATAGTAACACCAATGTACAAATAAACGGGGCAACACGGACATCGTGGAATATCACCCCTGTAGCAGGACCCAATATCGTGGCAGGCCCGAGCCTTGGTGGAAATTACTGGGGGCGTGGCGACTGGTCCCAGACAAATCCAGATATGGACGGTGACGGTTTCACAGACCTGCCTTACATTATCACACCAGACAATACAGACGAGCACCCGCTCAGCATTTCCGGAGAAGTCCCACCCCCGCCTCCTCCGGCACCTAAACCACCCGCACCAGAACCGGATAATTCTGTCCCTGTCGTCCTCGTCCCACCTGACCCGTTCGTGTATAGTGCCGGAGTTGTGGCAGAAGGATTCCCGGACCAGGTATGTGCGGGTTCACCGGTCCCGGTATCGGTTACAATGAGAGGTGGCGGTAACTCCACGTGGTTCCCGGGAAGGGTAGGTCTCGGAGCCTATAACGGTGTTTCACAGTCATCGGGCCCGGCTTCCACCCCCATTGCGGATGGCGTTATGGTTATCCCTGGCCAGCAGTATACATTCCAGTTCACCATTACCGCACCTTCCACCCCGGGCACCTACACATTCCAGTACCGTATGCAGAAAAGTGACGGCACCTGGTTCGGGGATATATTCTCAATTGTTGTGAATGTGGTTGACTGCAGTAGTACAAAGGGGGCAATGAAAACAACCACAAAGGGGATTTATGTTATTAATAAGGGTAATCAGGTAGCGGGACAAACGACCCCGTATGGTGCACCAGGGAATATGGCGGATTCAATACCATCCACCAGATTTACAAAAGTCAATAATGAAGGCCCCAATGTGTACAACGGGGGATTTACCAGGGTAGTTCCAGGAAACGCTTATTATTCAAAGGTATATAGCAATATTTCAGGTAAAACAATACCGTAAATCCCATTTTTTGACATTTTACATCCATTGGACCAGGTTAAAAATAGAATACCATCCTTTCCCCACACCCGTATTATCGTCGTTCGGCAAAGAGCCAGACAGCCTTGTGAGGGGCGGGCTTCCCGGGGACTTCAATGGTTTTCAGCTCCCTGATGATAAATTCAGTCGAAAACAGGTCCCTTATTTCTTCTTCCGATGAGAAGTAGAGGGTTGTTCCCGCCGGGGTAAGGCGATACTTCCCGCTGCCGCCAAACTGCGGGTCCTGCTCGGAAAAACAGACAGAAAGATAGCGGGCTCCGGTATTGAGGAGCCGGCTGAGGTTTCGTACATAGGTCGGGCGGTCTTCGGGATATATCGTATGCAATAATTCCCAGTCGAAGCCGAAATCAAATTTTCCCCGTATCTCGTGCAGGTCACCGAGCAGGTCACCAACGACAAACATGCAGAGGGCCCCGCGTTTCTCCGCGTTTTCTGTTGCGATCGAAATTGCCGCCGGGGAACTATCAATGCCGGTCACTTCAAACCCAAGACCTGCCAGGTACATGGCATAGTTGCCAGTCCCGCAACCCAGGTCAATTGTCTTGCAGGGACTGACTTTCCCGCTCTTTACCAGACTGACAAGGGCATACGGCGGGTTTTCATAATTCCAGGGAATTTTATCCGGGGGCGTATTCCGGTATATCCCGTCGACATCATATTTCATACTGTAGCAAATTGGATCAAAAGAGATAATAATGCACCCTGTGGGGAATTCTGTAACTATTGACACTTAACGGCTGAAATGCGTATTTGGTAGAAAGAGATAAGAGAAGTCATGGCAACCAGTGAACTATCGGGAGGTATTTGCAGAACATGAACAGGATCATTCATTTCGAGATCCAGGCAGGAGATCCGGAACGGGCGGCGAAGTTCTACAGGGACGTGTTCGGCTGGGATATCAACGAGTGGGTAATACCGGGCGTGCAGATGAAAGATGAAAACCGTTTCTGGTACGTGACAACCGGCCCTGAAAACGAACCAGGGATCAACGGGGGCATCGTGTTCAGGCAGGGACCAGCGCCTTCAGACGGGCAACCGGTGAACGCCTATTTCTGCACAATTGGCGTTTCTGACCTTGCAGGATCCACGGAAAAAGTGTTGAAGTCAGGTGGGAAGGTTGAACTACCCCGGATGGCGGTGAAAGGGATTGGCTGGTGGGCATCCTGCCGGGACACCGAGGGGAACTTCTTCGGTATGATGCAGGAGGACCCGGACGCAGGATGACCAGTAACAGACAGATAATAAATGACTTTTTTACGAAGTGAACCCTGATAAACACGATTAATAAAACATATTATCCATCATCGCTCACGTTACCGGGCATGTCGAATTCAGGCAACAACACTGTACCCGATACGGAAGAGAACCGCCAGATCTGCAGAAAGTACTGCAAAATCTGCGAAAACTACAAGCGTCATTCCCTTGGGAATTACCAGCCCGACGAACTGTTCTGCTCATGCGGGACATCCTCGGCCCCGTCAGTGAAAGAAATCGGCTGCTTCTGCCCGGCCTGTGAGCTCTTCTCGAAGCACCACCTCCGCGGGGGATATTTCTGTGCTGTCAGGCACTAAACGATTTTTTTTGTTATTTTGATTATCCCGGGTTATACCGGACATCATTACAGGTAACCCGGGGCAATTTTTTCACCAGGATAAATCCCTGAAAATCAGTGATGGCGGTACAAGATGGCCTGGACCGGATGCTTGATGTG
>JALOPT010000069.1 GCA_025453715.1 Methanoregulaceae archaeon
AACCGGGAAATCAGCTGGATATGGTTTAACCGCCATGTACTTGGTGAGGCATCAGATAACCGGCACCCGTTACTTGAACGTGTCAAGTTCCTTTCAATATTTGCAAATAATCTTGACGAATTTTTTATGATACGGGTTTCAGGACTCCAGAGGCAGGTAGAGAGCGGAGTCCTGGAGGCACCACCGGACGGGATGAGTCCCAGGGAACAACTCGCAGCGATCCATGATCTCCTGGCCACACTTCTTGAAGAACAATCCCGGTGCTGGGAGGGTGACCTGGTACCGGCAATGAAAGCTGAAGGTATCGAAATACTGCCTGTTAGTGCCCTTTCTGATGAGGAACGCTCGACCATGCTGGAATATTACGAACATGAAATATTTCCCGTGCTGACACCGCTGGCGTTCGATAAATCACACCCTTTTCCTTTTATTTCCAATCTCTCGCTGAACCTTGCCATCGTACTAAGAGACCCCCTGAGAAAGGAGGACCTTTTCGCGCGTATTAAGGTACCAACCGACCTTTTCCCTCGTCTTATCAATATTCCCTTACAACAACGGGGTAAAAAACGGGAGAAAAAAATAGAAAAATTAGTATTTCTTGAGGACCTCGTGGCGGCATTCCTGGACAGGCTCTTTCCCGGTATGGAAGTTATTGCGACCTATCCCTTCAGGATTACCCGTGATGCCGATTTTGAAATCGAAGAAGACGAGGCATCAGATCTTTTAACTGCTATTGAAGAAAGTGTTGAACTCCGCCGTATCGGTTCTCCGGTCCGGGTAGAGGTATCTTCGGCAATGCCTGCCGGCATATGTGAAATGCTCTCAAATAAACTCGGTATTAGCAGGGATATGTTTTACCGGGTGGAACCACCAGTCGGCATGGCGGACCTGATGCAGTTATACGGGCTGGAAAGGCCGGATTTAAAAGACCCACCTTTTGTACCGTCAGTACCGTCATCTCTTGAAGGGGATGCCGATATCTTTGCAGAGATAAGGAAAGGCGATCTCCTGTTATTTCACCCATACGATAGTTTTTCCCCGGTTGTCTCATTCTTGAAACAAGCCGCCAAAGACCCGGATGTCCTTGCCATTAAAATGACTCTCTATCGTGTAGGGCCGAATTCCCCGATCGTAGATGCCCTGATGGAGGCGCGGGATAATGGTAAGGTAGTCGCCGCCATGATTGAACTAAAGGCCCGTTTTGACGAGGAAAATAATATCGGGTGGGCAAGAGCCCTTGAAAGGGCAGGCGTTCACGTTGTTTACGGGCTTTCCGGGCTCAAAGTGCATAGCAAGGTCTGCATGGTTGTTAGAAAGGAGAAAGAAGGGATTACCCGGTACGTTCATCTCGGTACCGGTAATTATAATGCTTCTACAAGCCGGATTTATACAGATCTCGGCCTGTTCACGCGGGATTCTGTAATAGGAGCTGATGTGGCTGACCTGTTTAATGCACTTACCGGGTACTCACGCGTTCATTCATACCGTTCCCTCCTCGTTGCGCCGGTGAGTATCAGGAAAGGCCTTTTTGAGCGGATAGAGCGTGAGATCGAATTACATAGAAAATCCGGGGGCGGACACATTCTTTTTAAGATCAATGCACTTGTAGACCGGGAATGCATCGATATTTTATACCGTGCGTCAGAAGTGGGGGTCCGCGTTGACCTCCAGGTGCGGGGTATCTGTTGTCTCAGGCCCGGTGTCCAGGGTTTCAGTAGTAATATCAAGGTTACCAGTATTGTTGGACGTTTCCTTGAACATCCAAGGATTTTTTACTTCCGGAATGGTGGGGATGAGGAAGTATTTCTCGGGAGTGCAGACCTGATGCCCAGAAATCTTGACCGCCGAGTAGAGGTTGTCTTCCCTGTAAACGACCCTGTTATCAGGCGTTCAATTATCAATACCATCCTTGGGGTATACATGAAGGACACGGTGAATATGCGCATGCTGAACGCTGACGGTAATTATGTCCGGGTTTCGCCTGTACCCGGGCAGGCCCCGTGCAATGCCCAGAAATGGCTGATCTCGCACCGGGGTACATGGCATGAAAAAGCCAGGAAATCTTCCAGGAAAAAGTAACAGGCAGAAACGATATATCTTGACCTTATCTTTTCCTCTACCTGATCACTTTCGCCCCGCGGTGAAAAGGTTAATCGCGGCAAAGGCGAATCTCTTCTTATAAATTTTTTGGACTATCATGATTGTACTTGGTATTGACCCGGGTCTTGCACGCATGGGTTACGGGGTTGTCGAAAAGACCGGTAACAAGGCTATCCATGTCACTCATGGGTGCATTATGACAACAAGGGAAGATGTATCAGCTGGTGCGAGGTTAAATCAACTCTATGGCGGGTTGGAAAGACTGTTTGAAGAATACAGGCCCGGGTGTGCGGCAGTTGAAAAATTGTTTTTTTCGAAAAATATCACATCCGCCATGGGCGTCGCAGAAGTCAGGGGTATTATCCTGCTGATTTGCGAACAGAAAAATATTCCCGTCACTGAATATACCCCGAACCAGGTAAAACAGGCAATAACTGGTTCCGGACGTGCGGACAAGAAACAGGTCCAGGAGATGATCAAGCGGCTCCTTCACCTGCAGGAAATCCCAAAACCTGACGATGCAGCCGATGGTCTGTCCATCGCACTCTGTCATGTCCATACCATGAGGTAGTAAAAAATGATGGTCTTTCTGTCTGTAGTTTTTTCACAACTGCCACTGCCACTGCTAAGAAGTTCCTGCACCCGGTTATCTCCTTGTTTTTGCTTCTCCAGTTCAGGCAGGACTCCCCGCACCTGGAGGGACCAATCGTGATATCACAACTCTGCGGGGAAATTGCAACAATCGGGGATGGATTTGTTGTTGTGGATGTTGGTGGTGTCGGCTACCGTGTTAATATGACTACAACGGATATCGCCAGCCTTTCACAATGTCCTGGAAAGAATAGAGTATTTACCCACCTTATTGTCAGGGAGGATGCGCTTTCCCTTTATGGGTTTTCCGATCCACTTGACCTTGAGGTATTTACACTCCTGATCACAGTAAACCGTGTGGGCCCCCAGCTTGCACTTTCAATTCTCTCGCAAATCCCGGCAAAAGAATTTGTCCAGGCTGTTACCAGCGAGGACGAGAAGAGACTGACAAGGCTTTCCGGTATCGGACCAAGAAATGCGAAAAGATTAATCCTTGAATTAAAAGAAAGGATGAAAATACATTTCCAAGGGATAGCTCCTGTGGCCCCGGGTGTTTCTGGCAATGCCCGTGATGACGTGGCCAAAGCCCTGGTTGCGCTGGGGTTCCCCTTGCGTGAATCGTATGATGCTGTTGATGAGACCTGCAGGATGGCAGGGCCCGAGGATTCTCAGGTACTTTTAAAAGCCTCCCTCCTGCTCCTGAAGGAGAGGAAAAAGATATGAGGGACCGGGTCATTGAGGCTGTCGGGACCGGAGAAGATGTAATCGAAGAAACCATCCGCCCCTCAAAGCTGAAGGATTTTATTGGCCAGGACGGATTAAAAGAAACACTTTCTATTGCAATACAAGCGGCACAAAAACGCCGGAAACCTCTCGACCATATACTGTTTTCCGGCCCGCCCGGTCTTGGAAAGACGACACTGGCCCATATAATCGCACACGAGATGGGCACCGGTATCCATGCAACGAGTGGCCCGGTCCTTGAAAAACCCGGTGACCTTGCAGCAATCCTGACAACTCTTATGAAAGGGGATGTACTTTTTATTGATGAAGTTCACCGTCTCAGCCCGGTTGTAGAAGAAGTGCTCTATCCTGCCATGGAGGACCTTGCAATTGATGTCATGATTGGAGAGGGTCCCGGTGCCCGATCAATCAGGCTTGACCTGGAACACTTTACACTGATTGGTGCAACTACCAAAATCGGACTCCTTGGTTCACCGTTTCGTGACCGGTTTGGTCTGATATCCCGCCTTAACCTGTATAGTCCGGAAGAACTTGCTGAGGTCATCAGAAGGAGTGCCGGTATCATGCAGGTTCGGATTACCGATGATGCTGCCCGTGAGATCGCCGGCAGGAGCAGGGGGACTCCAAGGATTGCAAACCGCCTGCTCAGGCGCGTTGGTGATTTTGCGTTAGTACGGAGTGATGGTACGATAACCCGTGAGGTTGCCTCGCATGCCCTTACTCTGCTTGGGATTGACGCCCTTGGATTAGACGATCTCGACCGGCGGATCCTGACGGTAATTTCCGATGATTTCAGGGGAGGGCCGGTTGGCCTCAAGACAATTGCGATATCCGTCGGGGAGGAATCAAGGACGATCGAGGATGTGTATGAACCGTACCTGATTCAGATCGGGTTTATAAAAAGGACCCCGCAAGGGAGAGAGACTACCCCCGCTGCCGGAAAACATATACACCAGCTATGGTGGTAACTCCTGTTCATGCAGCGATGAAACAGATCAAAAAATAAAAAGAATTTGATGGTATTGTATCTTTTCAGCACATGAGGTTGGTTTTTTAAACCAACAGGAGGAGAGGCGCGCTGATTTTTTGGTTTTTTGTTTATTAGTCATGATTTCATTCAATTACCTCCTTGTAATCAGCTTACTTCATTCATTACGATACTTTAGAAGATGTCCACAACAGCTTCTGATGTGTCAGAAATCTCATCAATCGCTTTTGATTCTGACAGGTGGAGGATTCCGGATGCCTGGCTGAAGAACGCCCATCGCCTCTCTGGCTCAGTTGATGCGAGAGAAAACGGGAGGACATCAGGGTTAGAGTCAACCATCCTGGCGATTGCCTGCCATTTTTTGATCTCCCTGTTCTGGGATGGTACCTGAGGCGGGAATACTCTGCCATCAGATAGTTCTCCTGGTTTTGCTATCAGGTCATCCATGGTATCTCACCTTAGGAGTGATTTACACTCATTATTGTTAATATATAAAATAATTTGTCTCTTTGTATAGCATTTAATTACAATATTATTGTAATGCATAATCATATTATATTAATACTATACATTGAAATTATTCGTACTTCCATAATTGATGAACGTCATTGGATTATCCGGATGACCGGAAAGGTGGTAGGCAATGTTAAAAGAAAAGGAAAGAGAAATATCACGATTTATTGATATTCTCCGTGAATATCCCCGGGGGTTGACAATTGAAGAAATTTCAAAACTTCTGCCACTCAACCGTAATGCGACTTCCAAATACCTGAACAGAATGCTCATATCCGGCCAGGTCGAGATGAAGACATTTGGTCCTGCAAAAGTTTTTTTTATATCTAAAAGGGTACCCATCACCCAGCTCCTGAACCTGAGCTCAGACCTGATTATGATACTCGACCATGACATGTTCGTACGGGAGGTGAATGACCGCCTGCTTGATGTTTTTTTGGTCAAGCGTTCAGACCTTATCGTTCATCACCTTGACCAGACCCTGGTTGGAGCATCCATAAGCCCTGTTTTCCGTAAAATGATCAGCGATGGTGAAAACGGCAATGAACGTGTTCTTGAGGAAAAAATTACTATCAATGGGCACAGGTGGCATTTTTTTGCGAAATGTGTCCCGGTGGTGTTTGAAGAAGGAGAACGTGGAGTGTCCGTTATTCTCCGCGATGTCATGGTCTCGAAAGTTCTTTCCTGATAACGATTATACTGCCGGGCAGCCATCCCGTAGGAAAACCCTTTGCATTGATCGGGTAATAGCCCATGTCGCGATTCAGGTACCTGTCCTCCGGGAATATGATTCCACCAGGTATATTGGCAACAAAAATGGCAACAAAAAAAATCTCTGATATAGAAGAAATCCGGATGTTCCGTGATGAAGGAAAAAAATTTGGATACACTCCAAAATATTTTTATCTTTTCTAAGCATTTCAGTATTCTGATGGAGGATATTGACCGCCTTCTCATCTCCCCGAGAAAGGCCATGTATATAAAATTTATATACGAGAACCCGGATAACACCAAGACCACGGAAATAGCGGCACATTTCAGGGTGGACCCATCTACGGTAACGAAAACACTTACTGAACTGAGATCGATGGGCCTCCTGTCCCATGAGCCTTACCGGACCACAACTTTAACGAAAACAGGGGCTCATTATGCTGAATATCTTGTCAGAAGGCATAGGATTCTCGGGCTGGTACTCACCCACTACGGTCTCTCACCACAGGAAGCCTGCCAGGAGGCTGCCTTGTTTGAAAATTCAGTCTCAAAGGTAGTCATTGATTCAATGTGTCGCTCCATGGGCCACCCGATGATGGGTGTGTGCGGAAGAATTTCACATGATCCCTGTTGCTGCAATGGATTTGAACCGGCTCAGGAAGACCGCGATCTACAGTCGTCAATAAGATAGGGCCTGCATGAAATAATTTGGTTATGTACCAAAATAATTATTCATTAATAAGAAATAAGGTTAACATGAAAATTACCAGAATTACCCTGATATTTGCCCTACTTATAGGAATCAGCACATTTTTAGCAGGGTGCTCCATGAATACCCCGCCAGTGGAGGATTCTGCCAAAATAAAAGTACTGGTAACGATATTACCCCAGGCTGGATATGTGAAGGCAGTAGGGGGAGACAGGGTTGAAGTCTTTGTCGCGGTACCTCCCGGTGCTGACCCTCATACCTATGATCCTTCAGCGCGGGACATGGTAGCATTTTCCAATGCCGATCTCTATTTCACGTTAGGAGAGGATATTCTCCCGTTGGAAGATACCCTGGCATCCAGGTTATCACAGATGAACCCCCGTATGAAGGTAATAGAGACCTCAGAAGGGATCGTACTCCTGACCGGTGAAGAAGAACACGGGGAAATTCAGGATCACGCAGTGGAAGCGGGGGAACATTCTCATGAAGGACCGGACCCTCACATCTGGGTCTCCTTAAAAAATATACCGATAATGGTGAATCATATAAACGACGCACTTGTTATCTTAGATCCGGCATATGAACCCTATTACAAGGCTAACCGGGATTCATTTCTGAAAAATATTACCATAATGGATAACGAAGTTAGCACAATGTTAGAGAAAACAAAAGAGAAACAGTTTATCTCATCTCATGCCTCCTGGGGATATTTTGCCCGTGATTATGGGCTTTCGCAGGTGGTAATCGGACACCCCGGAAAAGAAGTTACCTCGAAAGAGCTCGAAGCACTCATCCGGGATGCCCGTAGTAATGGAATTTCTATTATTGTCACAGAACCACAATATAGTCACAGAGCGGCTGATATGATTTCTGATTCTATTAATGGTAGTGTTGTCGTGGCCGACCCTCTTGCACCGGATATGCCGCAGGAGCTGCAGAAATTTGCAAAGTTACTATCGGGGAATGGTCTTAATTGACTGAAGCAATTGCACTCGAACATGTGTATACCGAAATTGCGGGGCAGAATGTCCTTGAAGACATCAGCCTTGTCGTTAACGAGCGGGAGTTTTATGCAATTATCGGCCCGAACGGGGGAGGCAAGACGACCCTTATCAAGCTCATGCTTGGGCTAATTGAGCCTAAAGCAGGAAATGTTAAGATATTTGGAGGAACTCCATCAGAAAACAGGCGGTTTCTTGGGTATGTCCCCCAGTTCCACACGTTTGATTTTCATTACCCTATTACACTTGAAGAGATGGTCGTTTCCGGACGGCTTGGAAATAAAAACCGGATTTTTACACGCTATACACAAGAGGACCGTAAAATAACAGAAGATGTATTAATGACCCTGGGGATTTCTGACCTTTCCGGCCGTGAAATATCTGCCCTTTC
>JALOPT010000070.1 GCA_025453715.1 Methanoregulaceae archaeon
TCCTGCTATACCTCCGGCCAGGGCCATGGCCCCCTGTGTGCCGTAGCCTTCCCCGGTTACCCGGAAACGGTTCTGGCCGGGGATGGTAAACTCGCGGGCTGTCATCTTGTTGAGCGTCAGGGTACCGGTCTTATCGGAGCAGATTGCCGATACGGAGCCCAGTGTCTCGACCGATGGCAGCCGTTTGACGATGGCACCAAGGCTTGCCAGTGCCCGCGTCCCCATGGAGTACATCGTGGTCACGACAGCAGGCAGGCCGGTGGGTATAGCCGCAATAGCGAGGGCAATGCCTGCGAGGAATATCGTCTCGAAGGAATCCCCGTGGCCCAGGCCCAGGATAACCATCAGGAGCAGGTCGGCGATGTGGCCCATCTCGGTGCCCATCCCGGTGGTGGTCACGATCATCTCGCCGCGACCCCGGGTCACTGCGGTGTTCATAAAGGCCATGCAAAGGCGGTCGCCGAGCGGGACATCAGGACTGGTAATTGCCCCGGTGTCCTTGGGCGAAGCAACACTCTCCCCTGTCAGGGCGGCCTCCTCGATCTCGAGGGTCGCCGTAACGAACAGGCGTCCATCGGCCGGCACACGGTTGCCAGCCTCCATCAGTACGATATCGCCCGGGACAAGCCCCTCCGATTCGATCTCAACCGCTACGCCGTCGCGGCGTACACGGGTGATGTTCTTCATCATCTTCTCGAGTGCGGCAAGGCTGGCCTCGGCCTTAGCCTCTCCATGCAGCCCCAGTATTGCGTTAAAAACCGTCAGGCCCAGCAGCACCACGGTCGTGCCCGCTTCGCGGGTGACCACGAGGTTGATCAGGGCCACTCCCACCAAGAGGATCTGCATGAAGTCCTTGTACTGGCGCAGGAAAGCCTGCCAGCCCTTCTCCTTCTTTTTGGCGGCCAATACGTTGGGGCCGTACTGTTGCAGCCGCTTCTCGGCCTCGGCCGTGTCGAGCCCTTTTGCCGGATCAACCTTCAGTTGCTCTGCAACTGCCTCCGGCGTCATCGAGTACCATTTCGGTTGTTCCTGTACCGTGTCTGCCATCCTGTCTGCCTCCATGGTCAGTATTTCTCCGGGATCCAGCGGAATGGATAGTCCGGTTCAACGTAGTCGCCCTTAGGCTGGCGCTTGGGCAGCTTCACCTTCTCACGGGGGACTTCCTTGTAGGGGACCAGGCTTAACAGGTGGGCGATGCAGTTCAGGCGTCCGCGTCGCTGGTCGTGAGAATCCACGACGTACCAGGGAGATTCCGGGGTATCAGTGGCCGCAAACATGGCGTCGCGGGCCCGCGAGTAGTCGTACCAGCGGCGATGGCTCTCGAGGTCCATCGGGCTGAGCTTCCAGATCTTGCGGTAATCGTTGATACGTTCCTCGAAGCGTTCGGTCTGGTCTTCCATGGTCTCTTCCAGCCAGTACTTAACCAGGATGACCCCCGATCCAATAATCGCCTGTTCTACGAGAGGCACCCATTTCAGGAACTTCTCCACATCCTCCTCAGAAGTGAACCCCATTACCCGCTCTACACCTGCCCGGTTGTACCAGCTACGGTCGAAGAGGACCACTTCACCTGCCGCGGGAAGGTGCGGAATATAGCGCTGGACGTACATCTGGGACTTTTCCCGCTCGGTGGGTGACGGCAGTGCCACCAACCGAAAGACGCGGGGGCTTGTGCGCTCGGTGATACGTTTAATCACACCACCCTTACCGGCGGCATCGCGGCCTTCGAAGAGCACACAGACCTTGGCTCCGCTGGCCTTCACCCACTCCTGCATCTTGACGAGCTCAACCTGGAGTATTTCCAGCTCCTTTTCGAAATCCTTGCGACTCATCTTAGCCCTGGTCTCCGCTGCTGCAACAGGATTTGTTACGTCAATTGCGCCGGGGTTAACACCATGCTCCCCGACCCCGGATTTTACCTTGCGTTTTCCGTGCTTCTTGCCTTTCTGCTTCGCCATAGTTACTTTCCCATGTTCATACAACCATAATAAATCTCGTATGAACAATCGGGAGGTTAACCGGACAGTCGTGAAGCCGAACAGGTGAACAGATCAAAAAATATCACAGCCCGGATGGTACTGTAATGCTGGAGAAATGTACCGGAACTCCTCATAGGGAAACTAAAACAATCCTGTAGCATTCTTCCGCAAATTTTCTGCGGAACCCCCCTCTCGTAATCTAAAAGAGTCAGATTTTTCCAAATCTACGGAGTAAAAGACCACTTCCACCGTACAGTGCTATCGAAATAACAATGATTGAACCCCACCAGAGGATAAATGCGGTGTCCCCGGAAGCCAGTGCGCTCCAGAATTTCGAGATAACGAATAGTATCCCGATCGCGATGACGATTAATCCTCCATAAATAATGATGACCGCACCGAAACCCTGGGCGGACATATCATCCATGTACATACGTGGGTGATCCGGCTATAAGAAATCCGCCGATTAAGTTTGTACACTAGAATATCCTTTAATCAATATACTGTGCAAGTAACTCATCATAGAGCCGTTTGACATTTTCCCTGGTTTTAGGCATGACCGGGAACCCGTTACACTTCATGGCCAGGGGGATATCCTCCGGCAGGTTGAGATTGTATTGGCTTTTTGAATAAAACCAGCCTGTATTGCTGTAATAATGTGAAAGATATTCCTGTTCAGGTTGCCCCGGTGTCGGAATGAAAAGCCCGTGACGTTTATCGAGTTCAGCAAGTTCCATCATTGAGGTATAACCTGACCGGCAGATGATAAACTTCGCCCGGTTCATCAGGTGTTCTTTTTCCTGTGTTGTTGCATAGGAAATAAACGTGCAGTGGTCTGAAACTGATTGTACCAGTTTTTTTTGCGGACTACCCAGCAATGCAATCGTTGTCCCGTCAAGACCGGGAAGCATTGGCGTGAGAATTTCCTCAAGACATCCTCTCTGGGGTTCCGGGCCGGAAATAAGGACGAGATAATCAAGGTCCTGTTCACTATCCGTTTTTTGTACGCTTGACAGGATTCCTGCAAAGAAAACCTTTGAATCGGTAAGACGGCGTACAGGCCTGGATAATTTTCCCGCAATGGACGTCGCACCCGGCGGGTTATCGAGAACAACGACCCGTGTAAAATTATCAAACAGGAAGTAATTGGCAAGGATAGAGCCAAGTTCGAGGGGCCAGAACAGGAGTGGGAGGGGGTAATGGATTTGGTGAGTGACAAAAAGCGTGGGTATTTTTAACGAATACACCCCGGGCCGGTTATCACTGATGATGAGATCATACCGGTTTTTTTCAAGAATACGTTGCAGGTTCCGGCGTTCTTCTGCAAGAGCATTGGCAATTCCTGGCAGTGAAGAAATGAATTTCGGGGTAAAGAAACGGCTTGTGCTGTAAGGTGCCGGGTAATCATTAAACTCAATGAAACTGCATTCAGGGAATTCATACTGGAGGACGGTGAGTGCGTTGCCGCTTGCAGCGATGGTTACATCATGGTGATGGTCGAGCAGGGTCCGGATAATAGGGATATCTCTCGTAGCATGACCTAGACCCCAGCTGAGCGGAGAGAGCAGTACATGAGCCATTCATCACCTGTTTAAATATCGAATAGTATGATTCTGCCAGATTATTGAATGATTCGGATCTGAAATGAAAATGATATACAAAAATCCCCTGAAAATCCCCATCAGTATATCAATTATTTAAACAAATGAGTGGTTAGTAAACATTCGGGAGGGGTCGTATCAATCAACTGGCAAGACTTCTGCGGTTCGGGGAATATGGGGTATTGTCCATCACGGTCGGATTGTTTGGAGCGTTTCTCGGGTCCTCCTCTGTCGATATCGCCCTTGTCTGGCTTGTGATTTTTATCATTTCCTCGTCTGCGTTCGGATTTGTGGTAAATGATATTTCAGACCGCGAACTGGATGCACAAACACCGTTTCCAAGAAACCCGCTTGCAGACGGTTCGATGTCGTTGAGCTTTGCGCTCCTGATCAGTGGTCTGCTTCTCCTCGTCACTCTCCTCAGTATGGTGTTCCTGCCAGCGAAGCTGCTCTGGATTGAGGGCCTGATCCTTGTTATGTTTGTCACGTACTCTTTTCTCATTGAAACAAAAAACATCGCCGGGCTTGACCTTGCCTATCACGCCATCCTCCCGATGCTCTGCGGTATGCTCGGATACCTCCTGTATTCCCCGGTTAACCTGACCGGTATCATCTTTTTCGCACTCCTGGCAATATTCGGGATCATCAGCGAACTCCTCAATGAGATCCGCGATATTGAAAAGGACCGGAATACCCGGAGAAATTCGGTCATGATCATGGGGGAGCGGGCTGCATTCAAGTGGACCATTGCCCTCATGGTCCTCGCATTAGTACTCTGTGCCTACCTCGTTTCAGTACAAATGGGGTACTACTGGCTGCTCCCGCTGTTCCCGTTCGGCTTACTCCTCGTGAGACCGGTGATCAGGGCAATGAACGATGCCAGTTACAAGGCAACATTTGTCGGGGAGATGAATACCCAGGCAATAAAAGTTGCCGGGATCTCCCTCCTGGTCTATTGTGCACTCCGGTTTACCGGGATCATGTGAAGATATCCCTGTTGCAGCGAAGCTGCCAGGTTACTGCACGACATTGATTTTCGTATAGCAACCCATGGCCCCGGTTTTCCCAGTTTGCCCCGGGTAATAACATTTTTTTGATGGTAAAATGGGTAATTTTTCTGAAATAAATTATCGGACCTAAGTATCTGGCAGAGCCGTTATCTCACCCGATTGTATCGCTTCGAGGAACCTTTCACAGTCATGTTCGGCCTGGTACGCATAGAGCCCCGCAAACGTCCCGATTGCCCTGTCAAATACATCAGTTTTCCCGAGGTATCCCGAAATCATTGCCGCATCCCCTGATCGTGCATGGGCACGTGCGAGTGTCCATCCGCATATTTCGGCATACCGGGAAAGCTGGATGGGTGTCATAATGGTAACATCCAGGGAGAATTTCATATCCCGGAGCTGGCGCATATAAAAGTGGAGTCCCTTTTTACCCGTAGTCCACCCGAGCATCAAATCGCTCGCCGACTGCATCAGGCGCTGACCGACAACGACCCGTTGTCCGTGGCTGTCAAATTCACTTTTTCCTGCATATGGCTCGAGTACGGAAGACCGTGCTTCTTTGATCTGGAGAAGCAGGGGGTCATTCTCTTCTGCCATCAGGAGTACAACACCACACCGCATACCTACGCTGCCAACACCTACGACCTTGTAGGCGAGGTCCTCAACCCGGTAACGGTCAAACAGTACCCGGCGTTCGTGTGGCAGGGTTTCACGATAATTCTCAAGGGCGATAAGGAAAAATTCGGGGTCGACATCTTCAGGCAGGGGGTGGTATACAACCGGGATTTCGTCTTTTATGAGCCGCCTTCCGTTCTGGACCTTGGTAATTTTTGGAAACACATACTCTGCTATACTTGTTCTTGCCTGCTGGGCAATCTTTTGCCTGTTCCGCTTCGCCTCGGCGTCCGGTGCCGATGCAATAATTGCATCCATATCAAGCTTGGCATACCATACATCGAGCACATTCATCGTCGAGAACTGCATCATTGCCTCACGATACGACCGGACACAACTCCTCGTGATATTCCTGCCCTCCTTGTCAGAAAAACCATTATTCAGTGCAGCAATACAAAAACTGGCTGCAAGGCGCTTGATATCATACTCAAATGGTGCGGGGAGGGTCTCATCGAAATCATTGATATCGAATATCAGGTTCCGCTCAGGCGTCGCGAAAAGGCCGAAATTGGAAAGGTGGCAATCCCCACACGCCTGGACTATGAGGTCCGTTGTCGGTGTCCCGGCAATATCCAGGGCATTCAGTGAAGCAGATCCACGGAAGAACGCAAAAACATTTTTTGACATGCGCCCGTAGCGGATGGGGATCAGGTGTTCGAGCCTTCCTTTACTTGACTCTTTAATTACCTCAACCGGGTCCGGCCTGTCACCTGGCGGGTTAAATTCAGCGTGTGAAACCCGGGGAACTGTTTCCCTCAGGTCCTTTCCTTCCTGCCGCCGTTGTTCAGACGTTTTATAATCTGTAGTAAATCTTGTAATGCCAAATGCATCACGTTTAACCGTCGTCTTCATTTTCACGCATTCTCACCCTCGAAATATACAGCTTCTTCTGTATCAAACATGACATTCATAATAAATAGACATATTCTTTGAATGTGCAACCTGAGTTATTGTTATGTACTGATTCTCAATCAGTTGAAAAGACCGGACTGACCGGCATAATTTGTGGGAGCTAAAAAACTCTACGATCCTAAAGAGCCCTAAAAAAGAAATATTTCTGCTTACAACATCGCGAATATCATTACAACACCTGCGGCAATAAAGGAAAGAATCATCAACACCATCCCTATTTTCATCGTGGCCCCGGCGACACCCCGAGCACCACATGCAGCGGCTATTAATCCGATCATTATTAGAATAAACGCAATCCAGAAAAGGCTGAACATTTTTTCACCTCCTCCTAATGAAGCTAAAAGGGAAGGTGATCTTAGTCTATTTAAACTCTTCTTTTGACATTACAAGCCGAATGGTGGCTCCCCGGAAATGCGATCTGAAATATTCTTAGAAGTTACGCAGTTGGATATTAAAAACGAAGCCCGGAAATAACAAAACCATTTTTCAGAAATATGAAGGATTCGCGATGAATTGTGCAATAGTGCTTTGATGGCCCCTCATTTTAGATTCGTGCCAAATAAGCCCTGTTTGTATTCGTGCTTTTTCGAATACAGGAAATGGCTGAATTGAGAGAAGGATATCACTACATTGCGAAAACGCGTTTAACCGGGTACTTAATCGTTCACTGTTGCTAACAATAATCATATCAAATATCAGTCGGTTGCGTTTATGAACTCCATATTATATGTTGATGATGAACCTACACTTTTAAAAGTTGGGAAAATCTTTCTTGAAAAGAAAGGTCAACTCCATGTGGATACGGCACTCTCTGCACCTGATGCCATTGAACTGATGCAAAAAAATCATTATAGCGCAATCATCTCAGACTACATGATGCCCGGCATGGATGGCATTGAATTCCTGAAGGAAACCCGTTCCAGATTCGGTGAAATACCATTTATTTTATTTACCGGAAAAGGACGCGAGGAAATTGTTATCCAGGCAATCAACAACGGTGCAGATTTTTATCTCCAGAAAGGTGGAGAGCCGATAGCACAGTTTGCAGAGCTGGAACATAAGATAATCGCTGCAATACAAAGACATAGGGCCATTAATACAGTAAAGGAATCGGAATCCAGGTTTTATAAAATTTTTAATACCAGTCCTATTCTGATGATGATAACAGATCTCAAGGATGATACAATAATTGATGTAAATGATACTTTTCTCATGGAATTGGGATTTTCCCTGGAGGAAGTTATTGGTAGAACCCCGGATCAGGTTGGGCTTAAAATGGATCCCCACGATGAAATAAGAATATTAAACGCACTACAGCAATTCGGCGAGATCCGGGATAATGAGATCACGGTCCAGCGGCCTTCTGGTGAGAACCGGGCTGTTTTAATATCAATGGTCCCAATCACGGTTAATAACACCGCCCTTCTATTTACTCAGGTAATTGATATTACTGAACGTAAACGCATAGAAGAAACGCTGATTAAAAAGAATGAAGAATTGGAAAAAAGTTACAAAGAACTCGAAAAATTACAACAGCAGGTAAAGGAAAGCGAGGAGCAGTTCAGGGAATTCTTTAACAATGCCGGTGATGCGATTGCTATTCATGATCTTGAGGGCAGGTTCATGGAAGTCAACGATGTTATTTGTACGAGGCTTGGGTATTCACGTGAAGAATTCCTTGAGATGAGTCCTGTTGACCTGGATGAACCGGAACATGGTAAACAGGTCCAGGC
>JALOPT010000071.1 GCA_025453715.1 Methanoregulaceae archaeon
ACACACCGGATGACCCTTCCGGAGGGTGATGCATTACCAAGTATTACCGAAATTTATCCTTCAGGATTCGTGTACGAGAATGAATTGCACGATATATTCAAAATCACGGTTGTAAGTAAGTCTGCTGCTTCCCTCGACGTTCATCCACGGAAGCTTATCACATTCCCGTTCGCCTTCAATTCAAAATACGGAGCCCGTACATGTCAAAACAAGTAACCATACCATTTGGCCCGCAACACCCGGTCCTCCCTGAACCGATTCATCTCGATCTCGTTCTGGAGGATGAGAGAGTTGTAGAGGCTATCCCGTCGATCGGATATATCCACCGCGGGTTGGAAAAACTGGTCGAGAAACGCGAATATACTGAATATGTGTATGTCGCTGAACGTATCTGTGGTATCTGCAGTTTTATGCACGGCAGCACGTATTGCGAGGCCATCGAAGCTATGATGGGTATTGAGGTGCCGGAGCGGGCGAAATTTCTCCGTATGATCTGGTCAGAGTATTCACGACTCCATTCCCATCTGCTCTGGCTCGGGTGCTTTGGCGATGCAATGGGATTTGAGAACCTCTTCATGAACGCCTGGCGACTCCGCGAACGTATCCTTGATGAACTGGAAGCAACTACCGGAGGGCGTGTGATCCAGGGTGCAGCCAAGGTAGGTGGCGTACGCCGTGACATTTCCAGCGAGAAACTTGACGACATGGTGGCCGGTCTGGAGGGGATGAAAAAAGAGCTGTACGATCTGAATAATGTCTTCTTCCACGATACATCAGTGAAACACCGCACCCGGAAAATTGGTGTTGTCTCGAAACAGGATGCATATCTCCTCGGGGCTGTAGGACCCACCGCCCGGGGAAGTGGGGTGTCACAGGATATCCGCATGTCCGGTTACGGGGCATACGATAAGATTTTGTTTGATCCGGTAGTAGAAACCGACGGAGACTGTTATTCCCGCTGCCTTGTAAGGGGAAAGGAGATGTTTACATCGATCGATATTATCAAGCAGGCTGTTCAGCTAATTCCCGATGGTCCAATCGAGGTCAAAGTAACCGGGGCGCCTGACGGGGAGGCATGGGTTCGTGCCGAACAACCCCGGGGGGAAGTGTTACATTTCGTGAAAGGCAATGGGACGAAATTTCTCATCCGGCATCGTGTAAGGACTCCAACATTTGCACATGTTCCATTCCTGGTGTCTGCCCTCAAAGGCTGTGAATTGGCCGACGTACCGGTGATTGTTCACTCGATCGATCCCTGCATCAGCTGCACAGAACGGTGATACATCCGAAACAGGTGGGAGGAAATTCCGGCTGCTTATCGTTACCACTTGCAGCCTGAACGGAAAGGAGGGAGCACAGGTCCGGCTGAGGCCGTACCACCTCCGAGTGCTCCCACCGCCCTCTATAGAATCATGATATGTCCTGGACGGTTGCCATACCTGGAAAAATTATCAGAGTTGAAATAAGGACCCAGAACAAACATATATCCCGATCGGGTCGCGGCCGGCCAAAAGGGATTGCTTGAGACACTTTCAATAGGCCGGAGATCTCCCGATCACTTATTTTCATGGTCCCTGATGAATTCCAGAATGTGATCTTCGCTTACCCGCCATTCTGCCCCGATTTTAATTCCGCCTAGTTCTTTTTTCTGAAGTAACAGACGCACGGTCTGGACGTTCAGATGGAGCATGGCTGCCACTTCATCGGTCGTATAAAATTGTGGGATTTTGGAATCCCTTTTCATATTCATTAGTCCTCCCAGGGTAGCATAATCGTTACTACCGGTTTCATATCATCACCGGGTCCGCAGATAGCTTTGAAAGATACTACCTCTTCATGTTCCCAGGGACCGTGAATGGCTCCTTCCCGCCCATTGGAACCGGGCATAAGAAATGCGACATTAAACAGGACACGATCGGTATGCCTGGCCTGACTGGCCATGATCCGGAACACATGCAGAAGGTCCCATAAACGACCGGTTACGCTCTGTCCGGTCAATTCATCGAGATTGCTGGGATCAATAAAATACCATGCGTCTGATGTCAATGCGACAGGAATTTTGATTCCTGCTTCAATTGAAAGATTAAAGGGGACCTCAACCAGCACCCCATCCCGCAGGGCATCGGCACGGGTATACCTGCTGATAATGTCGTCTTCGGTCCAGAAAGGGGATAGAGTTTGGTTTATCATACCCGACCCCCCCGGAGACGCGGTTTTCCGTTCGTAAACCCGGGCCGGATAATAATATCATGAGGGGATACTTTCGACCACATCCAGCCCATATTGTGATTATGTGCGTACACTGCTGCGAAATCGACCGCAGAACTGTGATCGATGCACTCGGCGATGAGCAGGGGTCCTATTCCTCTATTGACAAATATTTTATATTCCATCATTACACCTCCGCATGATAGCCACAGCTCGGACAATTGTATCCTGCGAAATAGTAGACGGATCCGGATCGCTCCTGTTCGCCCTGGTATTCGATTCCTATCATCTGGTGTTCATGGGGGACTATCTCACCGCAGTTTTCGCACCGTTCCAGGGAGAAGGTGGTCATACCTTCGCCTCCTCTGCATGGTCCTGGTCCCACTGTTTCGAAAACTCTGCAATGGCCTGAAACCGTGAACGGTTAGCCTCTACCACTTTCAGGAGGTCTTCGTATTCTCCTGCATATTTCCCACCGCATACCCGGCAACGGAAACAGTTTTCATAATATTCGTCCTCGATGATGTCGAGGTCCTCGGGCCTGCAGCACATTTCATGCCACCCCGTAAACTTTCGCGATTTCTTCAGCTTGGTATCGCAGGTCCTGAGCATCAAATTCAAGTGCTGTTGCCTGTTGTTGCAAGTAGTCGGCCCTGCGACAATCGCTTTCACCTGCGAGAGGGGTGATATGTATCTCCTGCCCGCGATGGTGTACATTACTGCCCGACCGGAACCACTGATCCACGCCCGGCCAATCTCTATGGGTTCACCCGTCCTGTTCCAGACCGGGGTCATGTCCCAGACGGTGACCTGTGCCTGGTCCCCGATAAGCCGGGAGATATCAGATCGGCAAATTGCTGCCTGCACTATTTTCACATCGATACGGAGCATACCGCTGGATACTTTCACGCATCCTACGTGCTCGATTTGGGGAAAGATTGCTTGAGACATCTCTATTCACCACATACTATGTCAACGGGCTGAGGTATAAACCAGCGCCGGGCGCGGTGTGAAAGTGTATAACATCGTTCGTTATTGCATAATGTTACATATATAAACAAATCGGGTCCCTCCGGGAAGGCCCACTGCCGGCCTTCGGCCGTCTCCGAGGGCCTCCCCTTCGGGTATGTTATTCCGGGATCTCTGCCGCTCCTCAACGCCGCGACGGCCTGGCCGGCCGTTCCCGGGCGTTTTCGTCGCTGGTTGTTGTTGCCCTGGTACCGATGGAATATTACCGGACCCAAATACGTTGTCGCTCCTCGGCACCTCGACCTCGCTCCGCTCGGTAACCGGGTGCCTCGTCGCTGGCTCTGGGGTTTCCCTACCCAATCCTGTTTCGTCGGGCTGTCGAAGGTAGCACGGCCTCAGCCGGGCCCCGGCCTCGACAAGTAGCTCGCAAGCGGTAGCGTAAAGCGGGCGATTTTGGTAGCAATTTAAGGCAACCACGTTATCTATTGGATTATTTCGTTGATATGTGGCTCAATGTAAATTGTTTTAATGTGAACGGACAAGTGTCATATTAGGTGGGGGTCGAGATTCGGATGGAAAAGAAACATCTCTATGTTTTGGTGATCGCAGCAATAGTTGGATTAGTACTTATCCTTCCAGCATCGGCAGCAATTTCATTTCAAAAATACACGCCAACTGGCACGATGTTTAAACCGATTGCCACGCCGACTCCGGCAATTCCCGTAAAAAATGTCCCTGTAATTAATCAGCCAGAATCAGTGCCATGGACACAAACACCTTTAGATCCACAAATTTTCAAGCCTTCGAAGTTTAATAGAAGCGCTCTAATTACGAAAGTTCCCATTGGGATTCCACTATATTCTCCATTACCTACACGACCCTCATTATTCACCCTCACGGTGACAGTATGGAACGCAGATCACACACAGACCGTTCCTGGGGCATCTGTTGAAATTATTGAGACCTGGAGCAATTCTGGTGGGCCAATCGGTGGCGTTGAAATTTGTGCAATGCCAATAGCGACTGGTGAAACAGATTCAAATGGAAAATTTTCGACTACTATTCATCTTAATCCAGATGCTGATGTGGTAACGATTCAGGCAAAAGGCCCTGAAATTACAGAGAATGGTGAGCAGGTATACTATTTTGGTTCTGAAATATTATCTTACAAATCACATTCTATTGATATTCCCCTAGATCAAAGATATCGCCTGGTTGTATATCCCAACGGCATTTCTTTTTGGTCGGCATATCTCTAATATTTCGATATCGGAATGAGAAAATGCACAGACAACCAACCCTCATGGGTGCCCGGAGGAAGCATGGAAAATAAACGTCTCTATGTTTTGGTGATCGCAGCAATAGTTGGATTAGTACTCATTCTTCCAGCATCGGCAGCCATTTCATTTCAAAAATATACGCCTACTGGTACGATATTTAAGCCGGTTGCCACGCCAACTCCAGTAATTCCTGTAAAGAATATCTCTGTGATTAATCAGCCCGAATCAGTGACTTGGATACAAATACCTATTGATCCACAAATATCTTCGAAATTTTTCAATACCTCCATTCCAATTTACAAGAGTTTAATTTCAAATCCAATTGCCACTCCTGCACTTCTGGTCGATAAAAATAAAATTATTGTGACTGTTTGGAACCAAGATCATACACAAACAGTTCCCGGTACAACTATCACATTTTTTCAATACATTTTCCACAAGCAGAGTGGTGAAGGTGAAAGGCAAGGTTTCTCCGGTAAGGTAATAGCGACTGGTGTGACCGACTCAAATGGAAGGTTAACGGTAGTTTTACCCGATACTGGCGGAAATAAAGTTGAAATTGATGCAAAAACCCCTGTATTTTCAGAGAATGGTGAAATGGTTTGTTATTATGGGACCCAATATCTTTCATATCAAACACGATTCCAGGAAGTAATATTGAATACCAGGGTTATTGTACAATAGTTTTTTTCTCAGATATTTTTGGTAGTATTCAAAAAGGCCGCAGCGGCCCGAGTGAACGCCGCTATGGGGTGCGAAGGTAACGAGACGTTCTCAAACGGCGAGTCCGAGCCCCACATGCGTCGCGTGAACAAGTCACGGAGCGTCTGCACTTGTACGGTAATCAGCGACAGAACCGATGGCATCAGCCATGTGTCCCGGAGCGTGATGGATCTGGTGATAACGAGGAGTAAGCGACGAAGTTATGGACGTCAGTATCACCCCGGAACAATCTTAAAAACCAGGGCATGAAGTGAGCGAAGGATGCCCGGAGCGAGCATGATGCTTGGCGGAATAAGCCGTATATTGTGATCTTGTCCGATTCATCTGTAAATCAGAGCAGTTTTGTTTCTTCAGTGGGTTTAGGTACCTTGACTACCAGCACCCGGAACACCCCCGTACTCTCATTCAGCCACCGGTGTGGGATCCGTGCAGGACTCTCCACCAGCATATCTTTGCCGACGATATTTCGTTCGTCACCAATCTCAACAATCCCTGTGCCTTCGAGCACATAGAAGAAGACATCAACCGGAGTAGAATGTTTTTTTAGCGATTCACCTGGCTGCAGTGTAATGACTACGGCTATTGCATGTGGGGACTCGTATATCTTACGGGCATCCACATGGTGAGGGTTAGGTCCAGATACCACCTTTTCAACCTCAGTAATTTTCATCTTTAATTCACCTTCTCAATAGGAATATACGGAATTAACGTAAGTAATTCCGATTTCAACGTGTCGATACCAATTCGTTCCATGAACCGGGCAGTCCGCTCATGCTTATTTGCATGGCTCCGATAATACTCGGACAGACGCTGTGCACAATCCACCGCTTCACCGGCAGTAAGGTCCCATGCAATAAGATCGCCAAACCTTGGCCGTGTGCCCCCGTTTCCCCCGAAGAATACCATCCAGCCTTTTGTCGTCCCGATGATCCCGATATCCCGTGTGTGACTCTCGCTGCAACAGCGGGGACAGCCGGAGACCCCGATCTTGATCTTTGCCGGGAAAGACTGGTCTTTGAAATGATTTTCAATAGTCCTGGCAAGGCCAATCGAGTCCTGCTTCCCGTATTTGCACATATCAGTGCCGATGCAGGCATGGACAAACTTGACACACGGCGCTGTCTCTGGTTTTGCGAGCGGGCCAAGGTCAGCAAAGACCCGTGAAACATCTTCGGGCTGAATGCCGGCAAGTAATACCCTCAGCCCTGATGTGACCTTCAGGACTGGTACATGGTATTTTCGCCCGACTTTTGCAATTGTTTCGAGCTGTTCGGGAGTTATAATACCGGCGGGTATCCGGGTAGTGACCGCATAGGTCTTCCCGTCCCGCTGAAGAATCGCTCCTTCAGTAGCATCCGTCATGGCATTTCACTACTCCGTTGATTTTGTTTTTTTGCTGTCTTTTTCATGGTAATGGACCGGCCATCGCTGATGTCCTTCCCTTTATGTGATAGTTCATGGGCATGTTCGATCATCTCTGAAAACAACCTGCTCTGGACACAGGTGATAAATGGCAACGTAATAATGACTGCCATCCTGTTTCCATCCTGCGTATAGATGAGCATGGATTCCTCGTCATCGGCAATAAGGATACACTCAAGTCTGAAGATAGCTCCTTCGCGGTTGATTGGTACGGAGAACACTTTGTCAAAAACATTCTCGCCGAAAAAGTCCCTGACCTGCGTGGCCTCAAAATACCTGATACCATCACGTATGAAAACCCCTTCTGCACCACCTTTGGGGAACAGGATTCTAACCTCCCGTTCCTTTGCGATTGAGAGCACCGGGCCCTGGAATTTTTCCAGGGTCTCCTTATTGAAACAGAGAACAATCAAAGAGCGGGCTACACCTTCAACTAACCGCTCAAGGTTCCGCTGGATAGTCCAGTCACTATGAACGTACCAGATCGGTGAATAATTCTGCCGGGCATCCACCGACAACGCCTCAAGCGCCGTTACACTTTCGGAAGCCGCCGTATCGAGATCTTTTTTCAGGAAGGCCACAACGATGTCCGGCCGGACTGCCTGGTACATCAGCGGACTTCCCTGTCGAATCTCAATGAATCCCTTCGCATCAAGTGCATTGAGGACATCATATATCCGCGGACGTGGGACTCCGCTGACTTCATGAATGCTGCGGACATTTGCTTCACCAAGTCCGACAAGGGCGACATAGATTTTTGCCTCGTATTCTTTGAGTCCGAGCCGGGCAAGGTTTTCAATTGCTTGATCCATTTGTTACTCTGTAAGGGACAACATAATTAAATAGTTATCTGTCAAGCATAGTGTATGACACAAACTTTCACCGAACGTGAGAATATCGCAGTTGTCCGCAAATTTTTTGAGGTTGGACCCTCAAAGGGTGACCTTGCCGCAGCCGACGCAATTCTGGCCCCTGAATTTTCCCTGCATACTCCACTGCCGACCCCGGGACCCGGAATCGAGGCGATGAATAACGTCATTATCACCTGCCGGGCTGCATTTCACGAGCTGCATGTGACTATTGAAGACATTATGGTTGATGGGGATAAGGTTACGGCCCGCTTCACGGCACGAGGTATACACAAAGGGGAATTTATGGGCCTTCCTCCAACGGGAAAGGCAATCTCCATGACAGGGATTGAGATTTTCCGGGTAAAGGAAGGGAAGATCGCCGAGTTGTGGGGCGAGGTAAATCTGATGGGACTGATGCAGCAGCTTGGTATTTTGCCTGTCACGGCATAAGAGGAAAAAACAGAGGGCGAAATTTCATGGTTTTTTCACAGATTCCGAAAGCAATAGGGTTTATCTACGCCCTGGTTATGATGGGGGTTATTGCCTACCTCTGGTATTCCGGACGATGGCGACAGAAGATCGCCTGGCTGCTTCTTGTTATTTCTGTTGCCCTTGGTTTTCTCATATTTTCACCGGTATTACCCTGGCAGTTCCAGCAGCTGGTACTGGGTGATGTGGAGGGACTGGGAGGACCGCTCATTATCGGTGTTATCGGGCTCGCTGTTTTTTTATTGCTGACCTTCGTTTTTGGAAGGTTCTTCTGCGGATATCTCTGCCCGGTCGGTACCATACAGGAGATTGCCTCGCATGCACCGGTCCCCAAAGTCAGCCTGCGGCCGAAGAAGGTGTTCATGGGAATAAGAGCCGTGTTCTTTGTTCTGTTTCTTGCGATGGCATTCTTATTTTCTGCCTCACTACTGGCCTTGTTTGGCATACAGGATTTCTTTTACCTGTCAGTGACTGCAGGGACCTTCGTGTTCATTATCATATTGTTGCTGTCGATGACCCTGTATCGTCCGTTCTGCCGTCTTATTTGTCCATACGGAGTGCTGTTATCGCTCGGTGCATGGAAAGCCGCCTTCAAAATACACCGGACCAGTGCCTGCATCGAATGTAAAAAATGCGAAAAGGCGTGTCCGACGGATGAAGCAAAACGTGAGGATGGAAAAGCGGAATGTTATCTCTGCGGAAGATGCACGGATGTCTGTCCGGTTACCGGGGCCCTGGGATATAAACGCGGAGGGTGAATGAAGCAAATGAGCGCTAATTTAAAAATATACTCGCATGGAGGATTGCATGGTAGATTTTAAACTTGAAAAACCTGATAACAAGAAAAGAGAGGAACTGTATGCAAAAGTCATCGTCCTCAAAGACATCGTCTCCTATCAGGATGGGACGGTGGCGAGCCGGATGCTTGTCAACAAAAAGGCAGGAAGTATCACGATCTTTTCATTCGATGAAAAGGAGGGGCTTTCCGAACACACCGCCCCCTATGACGCCGTAGTTTCTATCATTGATGGGGAATGTGAAGTGTGGGTCGCCGGCCAGACGTTTCAGATGAAAGAGGGGCAGACAATTATCTTTCCTGCCAATGTTCCTCACGCACTCAGCGCCATCACCAGATTCAAGATGACGCTGACCATGATCCGGGAGTAAATCAATGGGCGGGAATGAACAGGATGGGTACTATTGCACGATCTGTGGAGGTATCCCTCCGGACAAGATTAACATTAAGCAGATTCTCGTTGATGGCAAAGAGACCGGGATTGATAAACTGGACTGGATCATTGCTGAGGTGAAGAAACTGGACCTTTCCGATGACGTCGGTATCACTGAAGAACTGCTGAAAAGGACGAAAGCACTCAACTACGTCCCCACCAAAAAGACCAGGGATTATGGCGAGGCCTTGCTGAAGGAATATAAAAAATCCGGGGGAATAACCGGTGCTTGACCATTGTCCCGGTTCTGCGAACCTCAGGACCCCGACACTCGCGATAAAAAAGTGCCCACAATGTGGCGAGGAAGTGGAAGTTTTCTCAAACGACATTAAAGTCGCATGCAGCAACTGCGGTTTTGTTATCTACAACGATATTGCCTCGTGTGTCCAGTGGTGCAAATATGCGAAAGAATGCGTGGGTGAGGAGATGTACCGGAAACTTGTTGAGAAGAAAGAGGGATGAGGGGAATTTCACTGCGTCGGGTGAAGTTCCCTGACCATAATCAACATCTTCCAATTAAAAGAACTGGGCAATCAGCACAGAAATTTGAATAAGATGAAATGAAAGTGAAAATCTATGCCACCACATTGTGATACCAGGGACGGCCCCGTTGTCAAAGCAGCGATCAAAGCGCTGGAAACGGGGAATTTAAATTATGTACTGATCTGGATCCCGAAAGAGTCCGAGAAAGAACTTGAAGGGATCTTCAAGAAAGCCCTGCGGGCAAGAAAAGCCGGAAAGGATGCACAGGAAGTTGCCGATGACTGGTTCTTCGAGAATACAATCCGGCTCCACCGGGCCGGTGAAGGAGCAGCGTATACCGGCATGAAACCCGCTGGCCTCAGCGAAGGTCCGGTTGTACCGAGAGCGGAGAAAGCCATTGAGACAGAGGACCCCAGGGAATCGATCGGGTTTATCCTCAGGACTATTGAAGACGATCTGACCCATCGCTTCCATCATGTTATGGCAAAGAAAAAGTATGACGTGAACGATGTTGCTGCCGGCAGGGAATACATCGAGGCGTTCATCGGCTGGGTCGTCTATTCCCATCATCTCTGGCAGTCGGTGACAACTGCTGCCGGGCATGGCGAGAAGCATGAGGAGAAAGCCGGTTGCGGTCACCACTGATTACGACCTGCTCCCTCGCTCTTTTTCATTGGGATATAATGTAGAATCAGAATGTATGGTGTTTCTAACAGCGATTTCATGGTCAGAATAGCAATTTCTGAACACAGCTGTTTTAAGCCATTGGACCCGGAGTAGCAATGAAACTCCGGTTATTTTTATAAAAATAA
>JALOPT010000072.1 GCA_025453715.1 Methanoregulaceae archaeon
TTCCATGGTTATTGTATTAAAATAAGGTTGCGTAAGGGTATTAATGCTTGTTTTGACATGGGAATCGTGTTAAGCGCCCCTTTGGAGGGGAGGATTAACACGTGCCAATGTCTTTCTTTTCTTAAGGTGCCCACGGGTCCCGGGTGCAGGGCTTCCCGGGTCATTCCCTGGCTACGAATGATTGTCTATCTTCATGGTAGAGCCGTACCACATCCCCGATCACGATAATTGCAGGGGGAGTGACCCCAACTTCCTTTGCCCTGCCACTGATATCCTTTAACGGTGATACGGTGACCCGCTGGTCTTTACGGAGGCCCCGTTCGATGATTGCTACCGGTGTATCAGGATTTTTTCCGTGGGTGAGCAGCGACTCTGCGATATTGGGGAGATTTTTCACTCCCATGAGGACCACAATCGTTCCCCTGCCTTGTGCAAGGAGTTCCCAGTCCAGTGCGGTCCCGGCTTTTTTCGGGTCCTCGTGGCCGGTGAGGATGGTCACCTGGGATGCATATTTCCGGTGGGTAAGCGGGATGCCGACTGCAGCTGGAACTGCAACTGCGCTCGTGACGCCAGGTACTACTTCTACAGGGATCCCGTGAGCGATGAGGACCTCGAGCTCTTCCCCTCCGCGTCCGAATACAAACGGGTCCCCGCCTTTCAGCCTGACAACTCTTTTTCCCGCCAGTGCCCGGGCGACCATGACAGCCTCGATATCCTCCTGTTCAAGGGTGTGATCGCTTCCATATTTACCACAATCAATCTTTTCTGCGGAATCGGGAAGAGAATTAAGGATCTCTTCACCCGGGAGCTGGTCGTAAAGGATAACTTCTGCCGAATCGATTACCTCCCGGGCCCGTAATGTCAGGAGGCCGGTACCACCGGGACCCGACCCCACCAGGTATACCATTCCCGTCATGGGCAATCCCCTGGTATATTTTGATACTTATTTTCATCAGCAATGATTACATTCCCCATATCAGATGCGGAAACGGGCGTGAAATTATAACAATCCATCATTTTTTCCCTCCTTTCCCCTCGTCCCGCGTACTGATGCCGAGCAGGGTATATGCCTCTTTAATCAGGTCCCGTGCCTCGTTATGGAGCTCACGGCCACGGTCCCGTGCCTCAGTAACGGTCCTGATATCATGCTCTACCCTGACCTCGCGGGTGCCGTCAAGTGAAAGGACAGATGCGATCAGGTGACCGTTCCGGCAATAGATACCAAGAGGGGTGAAGCAACCCCCTCCTACCTCTTCCATTACTACCCGTTCGATTGCGACATCAGAACGGGTAACCGGGTCATCAAGCAGGCTCATTGTTTCCGAAAGCGAGGGGTCAACGCGACTGACGACTGCAATGGTACCCTGGTTTGGTGACGGGACAAAATTCTCCGGGGGAAGACGTACACCCGGGAGTTTTATTGAAAGCCGTTCAAGTCCCGCCTCTGCCAGCACGATTGCATCATATTCGCCGGCTGTAAGTTTTCTCATCCGTGTATCGACATTTCCCCTCAGGGCTGCAACGATGACCGAGGGGTCATGCCGCAGTAATTGTGCCTTTCTCCTCGTGCTCGATGTCCCGACGACTTTTACCAGGTCAATACTTTTTTCATGCGCAAGGAAATCGGCAGGGGAGTCCCTTGGCAGCACAGCACTTGTCAGGACCCCCGGGGGCCTGATAGCCGGGATATCTTTCATGGAATGCACGGCTGCATCAATTTCACCACGGAGGATCGCATCATCAAGGGCCCGTACAAAGAGTCCCTGACCCCCGATTTCATGGAGCGGTACACCGGTATTTGCGTCCCCTTCCGTAGCGATGATCGTTCTTTCACAATCAACCCCCTCTGCTCTCAGCATGGTACAGACCCGATCAGCCTGGACAAGTGCCAGCCTGCTGCCCCGTGTTCCGAGTTTCAATGTCATAGTTATTTTCCGAGCGCGTGCCGGTAGGCGTCTGATATCAGTTCAATATCCTCTTCAGTGTGCACGGCGGAGAGAAAATTCGTCTCAAACTGGGAGGGGGGCAGGAAAACACCTGCACGGTACATCTCTTTCCAGAACCTGCCAAATGCCTCCGTATTGCATTCTTTCACCTGGCTGTAATTGACCGGCGCCTCATCCCTGAAGAAATACTTGAACATGGAGCCAAGCATCACAAAAGAGCCACCGGCATCTTCCGGAATGGAGTCCCGTATTGCTTCGGCCCCCAGCCTCATCATCGTATATATATCCGGGTGGGAATCAAGCCAGTCGATTGTTGCAATACCTGCTGACAGAGAGAGCGGGTTTCCGGAGAATGTACCTGCCTGGTATACCGGGCCTGATGGTGAGACCAGTTCCATGATCTCCCGTCGTCCAGCAAACATCCCGACCGGGAGGCCCCCTCCGACGATCTTTCCAAGGGTCATCAGATCCGGGCGTACGCCGAAATAGGCCTGCGCACCACCCATGCAGACCCGGTATCCGGTAATCACTTCATCGAAAATAAGGAGCACATCATGGGCTTTTGTTATTTCCCTGACCTCCCTGAGGTAATTAAATTCGGGGAGGACCGGCCCGATATTCCCGAGTACCGGCTCGAGAATGAACGCCGCTACATTATCATCCTGTGAAAGGACCGCCTCGAGTGCCCCGGGATCATTATACGGTACCTGGCGTGTGTGGGAGACGAGGTCGGGAAGGACTCCTGCAGAGTCGGGTATCCCGAGGGTAGTTGCCCCTGAACCTGCCTTCACAAGGACACCGTCATGTGCCCCGTGAAACCCCCCCTCGATTTTAACGATATCCTCCTTTCCGCTGTACCCCCTGGCCAGGCGAATTGCAGCCATTGTAGCTTCTGATCCGCTGGAAACAAACCTGATCATGTCCATACCGGGGTGGGCCCCTGTGATCCTCCTGGCCATTTCCGGTTCCAGGGGACTTGGTGTGCCGTACAGCCATCCCTTTTCGATCTGCCGCCCGATTGCTGCCCTGATATCCGGGTGGCAATGGCCGAGGATTAACGGGCCATAGGCCATACAACAGTCGATTAACTCCCTGCCATCCACTGTTTTCAGGTGTGCACCGTAGGCTGATTCTGTATAGAACGGGTAAGGTTTAATCGCCCTCACCGGGCTGCTTACGCCGCCAGGCATGAGGGTCTTTGCCTGCTCGAAAATTTCATCGCTCTTCATATTGTTCATCCCTATGTCTTTTTTTATTTGGAGGTCCGATCTACCGGTATGTGGTTATTTGTCCTACTTCAGGGGGGCCCTCTGGTTTTTCGGATAGCCAGCCTGCAGCGTCCCCGGCAAAATAAGTAATAATCAGGTCTGCCCCGGCCCGCTTGATGCAGGTAAGGGTCTCGAGGGCGACCGCTCGTTCGTTGATCCATCCTCGTTCTGCGGCGGCTTTGATCTGGGAGTATTCCCCGCTTACCTGGTAGGCCGCGACCGGGAGCCCTATCGTGCATATGGCAGATAGTACATCGAGATAGTTCCCGGCCGGTTTTACCATCAGGATATCAGCGCCTTCTTTTGCGTCAAGTTGGGATTCGAGGAATGCTTCCCGGGAATTTGCAGGGTCCATCTGGTAGGTGGTCCGGTCTCCGAATGAGAATCCTGATTCGGCAGCCTCCCGGAACGGTCCGTACAGGGCACTTGCAAACTTGGTGGAATACGACATCACTGCGATATCCTGGTAACCTGATTCGTCAAGCGCAGTCCGTATCGAGTGGACCATGCCATCAAGCATGCAGGAAGGTGCAACGATGTCCGCCCCTGCCTCTGCATGACTGACCGCAATCCGGTTCATCAGGAGAAGGGATGCATCATTATCGAGGTCGGTCCCGCACCGTCCCTGGTGCAGGACCCCGCAATGCCCGTGAGATGTGTATTCGCATGCGCAGACGTCCGTTATAATAGTCATGCCCGGGACAAGTCCTTTTATCGAACGGACTGCGTTCTGGATTACACCGGACCTTGCATAGGCCCCGGTGGCCTCCTCGTCTTTTGTCGCCGGTATGCCGAAAAGGAGAATGGCCCTGATCCCTGCATGGTAGAGGGATTGCACGTGGAGTGCAATCTCCCCAGGCGGGTAGCGGTACTGCCCCGGCATCGAGCTGATCGGGACTTTCCCTTCTGCGGTCTCATCGATAAATAACGGCGCGACAAGGTCTGTCATATGAAGTGTTGTTTCCCTGAAAAGAGGCTGGAGCATTCTTGTGCGGAGCCTCCTCATTCTTCGTTGCGGGTACATAACCGTTCACCTCTGATAATTGCTGCAACAATTGCCTCGGCTGCTGCAAGGTCCCCCGATTCGGCACATGCCCTGATGGAAAATGTTGCATCGTTTAAAATTTTTGTAACAAGCACGCGGGAAAGGTCTTCCACGATTGTCACCGTCTTTTCATCCCTGGTTGGGAACCTTCCCAGCGCCCGGTCACGTTCCCGGACTCTTATCGCCTCGGCCCAGGTATGAAGGGTGGCAAGGGTGTCGTCAGCTGCTTTCCTGTTGAGGAGGTACACGAACTGCCCGAGTTCCTCGCAAAGAAAATCCCTTGCTTTCTCCGCCTCGCCCTGGCGGTTATTCATTGTGCATTCATTTACCTGCCGGAGGTTATCGATGGTAAAAAGGTGGACCCCGTCGAGGGAGCCTGCGGCTTCCTCCACATCCCGCGGCTGGGCGATATCGATCAGGATCAGCGGCCTCGGGTGCCCGTCAAGCGGCCAGCAACGGCCTTTCATCACCTCGTGCAGTTCGCTTTTCTTTATCACCGGGTGTGGTGCGGAGGTGCAGGAAATTACGACATCCGAAAGGGTGAGGTACCGGTTCATCTCGTCAAATTTCACCGCCCTCCCCCCGATTTTCTTCGCGAGGATCTCTGCCCGTTCATAGGTCCGGTTGGCCACGTAAATGGCGGTGAGGTCTTTCGCGGCAAGGGCCTGGGCGACCAGGAGGCCCATTTCCCCGCTTCCGATAACCAGGATGTGTTTCCCTTTCAGGCTCCCGAGCTGTTCCTCCGCGAGCTGGACTGCTGCAGAGCCGACAGAGACTGCTCCACGGTTAATCTGTGTCCTTCTCCGGCATTCTACTCCAACGTGCACAGCTTTGTTGATACAGAGTTCGAGCACGCTGCTGCAGGTGCCTGCCTCCTGTGCATCAGCGAGTGCTTTTTTGAGCTGGCCGATGATCTGGTCTTCACCGACAATCATGGAGTCAATTCCGCATGCCACCTCGAGGAGGTGTGCGAGTGCCTCTCTTCCGTTGTATACTGAGAACTCATGACGGCCTTTTTCGAGCAGGAACGCCCTTAGTGCCTCAGCCTCACCGTGAACAATAATCTCGACCCTGTTACAGGTCTGGAGGAGCATGACTCCCTTGAAGTGTTCCCTGGCATCGGTGAGGAACGCCGGTTCGTCGGGGAACCGGAAGGCCTCAATTGCGGGGACATCGGCGGTATGGTGGTTGATCCCGGCAATAGCAAACGGGGTGAAACAGAGATCTGTCGATCCCTGGTTATCCGGAAGTCTTCCCGTCAACAAAGGTACCTCCCCTCAATAATCTCCCATGCAGGCCTGGTCCCGCCTTCCAGGGCTTTCCAGACGCATTCATCGTTGAGTACCTCCTGGAGGATCCGCCCTCTTTTTTCCTGGTCAGGAATTTTTTCTTTCAATGCGGTGCGGAGCTTGTTCTGTACTTCAATCATCCTGTCAAGGTAAGGATATGATTGTCCGATATGCTCACGGAGAAACCGTGCTACTCCGGGACTTTCCCCGCCGGTGCTGATTGCTATGTTGTAATGCGTTCCTTTCAATTGTGAGGGCAGCGTCACATCCCCTGCCTTCCCGTCCGCATTATTGAACAGCACCCCCCGGATCGCACAGTACCGTCCGATCCTGTCATTCAGGGCCTTGTCCTGGGTTGCGGCGATGACAAGGAAAGCCTCCTTTATCAGGCCGTCCAGTTCATAATCCCCGATTCCTGCGAGGTTCATCTCCATCCTCCTGACCGTTAATTCGTTAAAAGCCGGTGAAAATGACCTGCTGAGTACGGTCACTTCAGTCTCTTCACAAAAATAGGCCGCCTTTCGTGCACCGACTTCTCCACCTCCGAATATCACCACATGTTTACCTGAAAAATCGATCATGAGGGGGATCATCACTACTATGTGGGTTATTTCGTTACATTAAGATGTTGAATTTGTGTTATGCAGCCTGATTGGTTCATTGAAATCGTGTCAGTATTGGATATTACTAGCGTTATAGTCCTTCTTCGGTATCAGATGGGATGCTACCTGAATTCATTGTCATCAGAATGGGTGAGGTCATCCGGCAGGACAGACGGCTTATGGAATGAAAAACGGATCATGCAATATTTCGGGTCAGATTGATTAATCGTCTTTTAATATCTTCAAAAAGCACACCAAATGGTTATCAGAAACCTGAATATCCCTGGTAAATACCGAAAGGCAATTTTCAGTACTATACCTGCTTAAAATCCGATATCCTTATAATATTTGCATACGCATGTAGTAGAGCACAAATCAGCCAGAATGCGCGGATAGTGTAGTGGTTATCACTAGGCGTTGCCAACGCCTAAACCCGGGTTCGAGTCCCGGTCCGCGCACTCCTAAAAAAGTTAAGTATCGTCTTTTTTCTGTTTTTAAGCTGTTACTCAGCCATGAGCTACAAGGCACGCCCTCGTAACGGAATTGTTTCACTTCCGGTATATACACAATAATTGCACAGGACGGTCCTGTATTGGGGTGCGGTGGGTTGAATTACCTGAATAGAACAAATTAACCGGGCCTGGTTGTCCAACGTCAACAGGCCGCTAAACCCTGTTCCCGATATGAGGTGCCAGGAAGTTAAGGGGGGTTCATATCCATTTCTTTTTCCGGAAATAGGTAAGCATAGCCACAACCATGATGACCATGATAACCAGGACTGAATAATAGCCATATTCCCATTCGATTTCAGGCATGTTCCGGAAGTTCATACCATATAACCCGACAACGAACGTGAGGGGGATGAATATAGTCGCAATAAGCGTAAGAACCTTCATGATCTCGTTCATTTTGTAGCTCAGGCCTGAAAGGTAAATATCGATCATACCCGACACCATATCCCGGAATGTTTCAAGAGTGTCGATTACCTGGATAGTGTGGTCATAGACATCACGCAGGTAGATCGTGGTTGATTCTTTAATGAGCGTGGATTCGGACCTTTCAAGGTTATTGATCACCTCGCGGAGCGGCCAGACTGATTTCCTGAGGAAAATCATGTCCTTTTTAAGCCGGTTGATTTTCTGGAGAGATTCCTGGGTCGGGTTGGTTACCAGTTCCTCTTCGAGGTCCTCGACCCTTTCCTCGAGTTTTTCCATTACCAAAAAATAATTATCGACGATACCATCAATGAGCGCATAGGCAAGGTAATCCGGCCCAAACTTCCGAATCCGTCCATCTTTCCGGATCCGTTCCCTCACAGGGTCAAAGATGTCCCCTACGTCTTCCTGGAATGAGATCAGGAAATCTGAACCGATAATCATGCTGACATGCTCGACCTTGACATCGCTATCTGTATTAATGTACGAGAGCATCTTCAGGTTCAGGTAAATGTATGTCTCCAGATCCTCCATCTTCGGGCG
>JALOPT010000073.1 GCA_025453715.1 Methanoregulaceae archaeon
TGGGTGACCAGGTCCCCCTGGTGTTCCAGCAGTTCTATTGCATGACGTTTTTCTTTCACATTGGTAAAATTCTCGGTGAGCGCGACCAGTTGATTGGCACTTTCAGTAACAATCGCGACCTGCCGCTCAAAAAGGTCAAAAAAAACCTTGTCCTGTGGTATCAGTAACTCCCGCAAACCCATAGTTATCTATCCGGGTACTGGAAAGGGAAGGTAAAAAAATATGGCGGTTTTGTCAGCCAGTAAAAAAGAAGCTGATAAAAAGTGAAACGACCTGGTAACCAGCCCAGGCACATACGATGGCAATCGGTATAGTGATAATCCATGCAGTCATCATCTCACGTACTACCTTCCATTGTACTGCATTTTTTCCCCGTGTTGCACCAACGCCGATTATCGCACCGTTGATAGCGTGGGTGGATGAGACTGGAATCCCCTTTGCTGTGACACCGACAAGAATGGCGCTGCTGACTGTTGCAGCACAAAAGCCCTGGTAGGGACGAATTTTGGTGATATCTTTTGCCATTTTATCCACCACCTGCCAACCGCCAAAACAGGTACCGAGGGCAATTGCTATAGCAGAAGCAAGAATCACCCATGTCGGCACGTCGAACGTTGACAGGATCCCGGCAGATACCAGCAGCGCTGTAATTATACCGACAGCATGCTGACCATCATTAGCACCGTGAGCGGTTGCCTGGGTCAGGCATGCAACAACCTGAAGAGGCTGGAAAATTCGTTTCATCCGGTTCTGCCGTGAATGTTTGAATAATTGTGAAATGACAATATCGAAGATAAAGGCCCCTGTCATTGCGAAAACCGGGGAGATGAAGATAAACAGTACAATTGCAAAAAGGCCCGAAATTTTAAGAATTCCTGCGAGCATCAGGAACGGGATAATCAACGAAAAACCGCACACACCCCCAAGTACAATACCTATCGGGACATCTTCGTGAAACGATGCAGTCAAAAGACCAAGAATAATGGCGCCGATCACCGCGCCGATCAACCCATAGAATGCAACCTGGATTACCATGTCCGGACCCGGAAGGATGATAGCAGATAGCCCGGCAACCGCCAGTGCTGCTCCCAGTAAACCACCAACCATCGCGTGACTGCTTGAGATTGGGATCCCTGACCGGGTGGCAACAAAAACAAGGACGATTGCCGCCCCCATTGCAACAACAATGGAGAGCGGGGTCAGGCCATCTTCATTTACAATGGCTGTCCCAATCGTTGTTGCAACGGCCGTTGAAAACAAAAAAGGTCCTAACAGGTTGCAGACAGCCGTTGAAAAAACTGCTTTCATAGGTGAGAGAGCCCTCGTCGCGACAACCGTCGCAATCGAATGCGAGGCATCATTTAACCCGTTCACAAAGTTCAATGCCAGGGCGAGAATAATCCCAAAGAGGATAAACGGCTCCATTCGAATCAGGTATGACTACGCGCGATATCTGCGAGGACATGAGCGACATCGTTATACATTGCCATAACCCTTGCCATTCCCTCATAGATATCCTTGAGTTTTATTATCAGGAGCAGGTCATCAGTCTTGAACAGCTCGATAACAGATCGCGACAACAATTCCGTAGAAAGATTATAGAGGCGGTTCACTTCGCTCGCATGCTTTGATACTTCATCGGCCTTTTTCAGGGTCGCAAGGTCATCGATTGCATGTGAAATCTCTGTACTCGAGAGAGTCATGAGATAGGAAAATTCCTTCAAAAGGTCATTGGAACCCGGTATACCGTAATTGCATATCTGGTGCGAAACACGGTCAATGCGGTCCATCACATCGTCCAGAGCCGGGGCAAGACGTGCTATTTCGTCGGGTTCAAGGGGTGTAATAAGGGACTCGTTCAGTTTTTCATAAATCTGCCGGGTTATCTCGTCAGCCAGGTGTTCCAGCTGGCGGATTTTATGCCCTTTTTCCGTGCCATCAGGTAACTCATGGGTGATCTCGTTGAGGACCGAAGAAGCTTCGCTGATTTTTTGGGCCATGTCCATGAAAAGGGTAAAAAAAATCCTGTCTTCCGGGAGTATCAAATCACGGATGCGCATGGTTGTCCTGTCATACCCTATGCATATGTCCCTATAAAATATAATGCCAAAAGAAGGAAAATTTAAAAGAAGAAGCATTGATCCAGCGGGAATTGAACCCGGGGCTCTACGGGGCCAGGGGGGTTTGGTAAGCAAACACTATTGCATCAGGCAATCACGAAAACAAAAGAAATGGACTGGGCGGGAATTGAACCCGCGGCCTCACCCATGCCAAGGGTGCGTAATACCACTTTACCACCAGCCCACAAATTTTTCTGACACAATGATATGAACACGGTCTTTCAGGTTTTCACCTTGGAAAGGTAGCGCTCTACCCCTGATCTATCGGCCCGCTCTATCACTATGGGATGCCATCAGTTAAAAGAATTGTTTTGAGGTGTGAGATTTAACACCAGTTCAGATACAGTCGGGACTATTTTACCCCGGCTCGCGGAGGCAGCCAAATCAATGGTGATGGTGTTCGTGACCTTCAGCGCATCCAGGTGACCCGCATGAGCACTGTGATGTTTCGAAAGAACCCAGGAACCGCATACGGGCCTCTTGAAGGTCGCCAGCTGTTACAACAGTACCGTTTGTCAGGTACCGAACAAGGAGCGGCTTTGCATGAGCGGGGGCTGGGACTCCCTCCAGCAGGACAACATGGAAACGGTCGGGAAGCTCGTATACCTGTTTTACACCGCATCTTTTACCACGCTTAGAACACATCGTACCTTCCATTTCCACGATATCCATCGCAAAATCAATGACAGGGGCATTGGCTATTGCTCCACCAATTCCAAATGCATCGACAATATCACGGTACTCGATTACTTCATCTCTCGTAACACCACCGGAGAGGAATATTTTTACACCGGAGTACCCATGCGCATCAAGCTCCCAGCGGACTTCATTGATAATGGCCCTCATGTCACCGCGGCGTGAACGCGGGGTATCAAGCCTGACAGCACATGCACCCTGGCCTGCCGCAACCAGGGACTCGCGTTTTTCGTCACAAAATGTATCAGACAGCATGATTCTCGGCACTTCCGGGGATGCATTACGGTTGAAGGATGCAAAGGCTGCTGCCGGGTTGTCGTAACACATTACAAAGGCATGGGGCATGGTACCGGATTTTGGAATATCCGGGTGAGAGCAGGTGTTTGAGACCCCGTCAACACCCCCAATCCATGCAGCACGTTCAATCATGGATGCAATTGCCGGGTGCTGGCGGCGCGAGCCGAATGAATAAACCGGGCGACCCTCTGCACAGACCCTGATATGTGCGGCAGCAGTAGCAATACCAGATGCATGACATAAGAACCCGAGAATTGACGTCTCATACCGGGCAAAGTCCAGGTAACGTCCGGATATCCGCAGGACAGGTTCGTTTGGCAGGAACATCGTCCCTTCAGGCATTGCATCAACCGTGACCGGGAGCCCCTTCAGAAGCGCAATGACATCTTCCAGACCGCAGAATACACCCCATTCATCAGGGATGCCAACTGCCGTTACCTCCATCACAACGAGGGGATTTTTACCCTCTTTTTGAAGAATCTCCTCGCAACGGAGAAAATAGATATCAGCACAATCCCCTCTTTTAATGACTTCTTCATCAACAGTCCCAAACAGGCCCATACAGATTATGGTGTGCCGGAGGGTATTACGGTATCCAAACCGATCCCCCTTCAGGATGGACAGGGATATGTAGCAGGCGCAGAAATAACTGTACTAGAATTATGCGATGCACAGTTGATTGCAGGCTGCAGGAACATTGTTGTTCAATAACAACGGGGCTGCTGCCGGGTATGGGAACCCGTGCAGGGGGGGCACGATAGGTGTCTCTCGGGATTATCGGGGGGACAAGCCTCATGTTTGCCAGTCTTCCTCCACTGGCCAGACAGATAGTAAGGACTCCGTTCGGGAGTGTGGAGGTCATGACCGGGGATGTAACAATCCTGCTGCGGCACCAGGGCAATACCCCGCCCCACCGTATCAATTTCTGTGCGAATATGGCAGCGCTTGCGATCCTTGGTGTTGAAAACATTGTTGCATTCGGTTCTTCGGGTTCCCTGAAAGAAGAGATAAAACCGGGTTCAATCCTGATACCAGACGATTACATGAGCATGTCGGACATTCCATCCATCCACAACCATGCGATCTCCCATGTTATGCCGGTAATTTCGAAACACCTCATCAGTGAACTCGGAAGTATGTTTCCTGACGCACAGGTTGGGGGGACTTACGTGCAGACAAGGGGGCCGAGAATTGAGACAATTGCAGAAGTAAAAACTCTCGCGAAATTTGCAGACATTGTAGGAATGACGGTCGCAAGCGAGGCAACTCTTGCCTGTGAACTCGAAATGGAGTTTGCCGCATTGTGCATGGTCGATAATTATGCAAACGGTCTGGGAACAGAAGTGCTCTCGTTCGGGCACATCGTGGAGACAGCCCGGGTATTCCGGGAACGGACAGACGGGATGGTCAGGACAATTATTGAGAAAATGGGATGATATCAATGGAAAATCGCGAATTATTGGGTTACTCCGGGGCGCTGCTCATCCGGGATACGATTGTAAACGGGGTACGGGGGGATATTTTTATCGATGATACCGGAACAATAGCCGGTTCAGGAGAAGGAATCGCCCGAAAATATCATAACGATGCAGATGTTACGATCGACGGGAATGGCTCTATTGCTATGCCCGGTCTAGTCAATACCCACACCCATGCAGCAATGACACTCCTCAGGGGTTACGCTGATGACATGGTCCTCCAGGACTGGCTCGCGCAGAAAATCTGGCCCCTTGAGGCTCATCTAACAGGAAACGATGTCTACTGGGGTACAAAACTTGCCTGTCTCGAGATGATTAAAAGCGGTACCACTGCTTTTAATGACATGTATTTTTTCATGGAGGATGCCGCCCGTGCAGTCGATGAGACCGGTATCAGGGCGGTCCTTTCCTATGGTTTCATTGATCTAAACCTTCCTGATAAACGTGAGAATGAATGCAGGGCAACAGAGAGACTCGTTACATCGATTAAATCAATGAATAACAGCAGAATCAGGGCGGCAGTCGGCCCGCATGCGATTTACACGGTTTCCCCCGATGGATTGAAATGGTGTGCTGATTACGCAGCATCCGAGAAAATCGGCATTCATATCCACCTTTCAGAGACTGAAAAGGAAGTACATGACTGTATCAGCCAGCATGGAAAACGTCCTTCATCTCACCTCGATGACTGTGGAATCCTTACTCCTTCGACGGTGGCCGCTCATTGCTGCTGGCTAGACGAACACGAGTGTGCCCTCATGGGAAAGCGGAATGTCAACATCTCCCATAACCCGGCAAGCAACATGAAACTCGCCACGCACAGGGCCATGCCATACCAGCTGCTGAAATCATCTGGTGCGAATGTGTGTCTCGGTACTGACGGGTGTGCCTCGAATAATAACCTGGACATGTTCGAAGAAGTTAAAACCGCCGCGCTCCTCCAGAAATTTTTCTGGAATGACCCGACCGTTCTGCCTGCACCCGAGGCACTGGCAATGGCAGGTTCAAACGGGGCAAGGGCGCTTGGGACAGGTACAGGCACGCTGGCACCTGGTGCACCTGCTGATATCATCCTTGTCAGTACTATGACCGCCTGCAACACACCTCTTCACAACCAGACTTCGAACCTTGTCTATGCCTGCAGCGGGGCATCGGTCCATACGACCATTTGCAACGGGTGTGTCCTGATGCATGAACGGCATGTACTTAACGAAGAGGAGATCCTCAGGGGATCAGCGGATGCAGCGGTCCAGCTTGTGAGGCGCTCCTCCTCTTGAGAAAATTAGCACCTCGCACCCGGATACCCCCCAGGGGATACCCAGTCCTGATTACCCTTCTATTCTTAGGACTCATCTTTGTCGCGGGGTGTACGTTTCATTCCCCCGGAAACTATCAGGGAACTAACACTATTCCACCTGGTTACGGGATCAATGATGGCAGAGTGGCAGTCCATTTTCTCGATGTGGGACAGGGGGACTCGGCACTCATCCTGTATAACGGGACTACAATCCTTATCGATGCCGGTGAGGCAGATGCCGGACCGGGCATTGTTTCATACCTGAAAAGCCAGGGAATCCAGAATATTGATCTTCTCATTGCCACCCACCCGCACAGTGATCATATCGGTGGGATGCAGGACATCCTGAAGAATTTTAATGTCAGGAACGTCATCGACAGCGGCATGCCCCATACCACTACAACGTACCAGAAATTCATTAAAACCATTGATCAGAAGGATATCCCCTACTCAACCGTAAAACAGGGGGACTCTTTCAGTCCCACCCCCGGGATGGTATTTCTTGTCCTTTCTGCCCCGGACGGGGGTAAAGACCAGGACCTCAACGATGGTTCAATCGTCCTTCGTGCTACCTATGGGCGGGTGAACATACTGTTCGAGGCGGATGCGGGTCCTTCAACTGAAGAATCAATGATAAATTCAGGCCTTCCGCTTGAGAGCCAGGTCCTGAAAGTGGCACATCACGGAAGTCCCCATGCATCCGGGCAGGCGTTTCTCGAATGCGTGCGACCAGAAGTTGCAATTATCACTGCCGGCGCAGAAAACCCCTATAACTTCCCTGCAGAGAATACTGTATCCCGCCTGGAAAATACAGGGGCGCTTCTTTTCAGGACTGATACTGATGGCACAGTAATCGTCAGGACCGACGGAATGATATTTTCGGTTGAGACCTCCAGGAAAGGTTTGTACCCGTTTGAAATGGGGGGCCCTGTATCAGCCACCGGATAACGTAATTTCAACAACAGATACATACCGGATTATCCGGGAAATCACCAGGTATCAGGTTGCCCGACCTCAGATTTTGTCTGAAAATTGCCCGGTCACCTGCGATCTGTGGGCAAAGGAACGATTTTTCCCGTGACAGCATCCATGGACAAGGTACTGCAACCCACCCATGCTGCTGAAAGGCGAGGTATAAATCAAAAACTGCCGTGCCCGGATACTACCGGAATATCCGGACTTACAGGGAAATAGTATTGGAAAATAGGTTATTGTAATATTTCCATGCGGGAGTATACCCGGTTTTCTTATGCAGTTTTAATTTCGTCAGCAGCTTCCAGGTGGAGTTCCTTTATCGAGATTTCGCGCATTTTAAATTTCTGGATTTTCCCGGATATCGTGACCGGGAAATCATCACTGAACCTGATATACCTGGGGATCTTGAAGTGTGCGATTTTTCCCTTGCAGAAGTCCTTTACCTCTTCCTCCGAGAGCACCTGGCCGGGAACGATTTTGACCCAGGCTGCAAGTTCCTCACCATATTTTACATCCGGGACACCAATTACGTATACGTCCGCAATCTTTGGATGGTGGTGCAGAAACTCCTCGATTTCACGGGGGTAAATGTTCTCACCACCACGTATGACCATGTCCTTTAAGCGGCCAACGATTTTTACGTACCCCTCATCGTCTATAGTACCTAGGTCCCCCGTATGGTTCCAGCCGTTATGGTCAAGGGTCCCATGGGTAGCATTCGGGTTGTTGTAGTAACATTTCATGGTCATATATCCACG
>JALOPT010000074.1 GCA_025453715.1 Methanoregulaceae archaeon
GAACGGGGTTAATATCTGGCGGGATATTGCCACAAGGATTGAAGCATCCAGTAGTAAGTATGCTGAAGTGAACCTGAGCAAGATCAACCGTTACGCCAATAACGGTGAAACGATTCTTGTTCCCGGGAAGGTCCTTGGCAGTGGTATTATTGAAGCCTCGGTAAAAGTCGCAGCGTTGAATTTTTCAGAGTCTGCGGCTGAAAAAATTACAGGGGCTAAAGGGCAGTGTATGAGTATCGAGCAATTGCTGAAGGACAACCCGAAGGGTAGTCAGGTAAGGATTCTGAGGTGAAGTTGGATGGTTACAATTATTGATGGTGACGGACTTCTTCTCGGACGGCTTGCAAGCCTCGTTGCCCAGCGGGCATTGAATGGTGAGACCATTGCAATTGTCAATGTCGAGAAAGTAATCATATCGGGCAGCAGGGCCCGTGTGCTTGGTAACTACGACCATAAGCGGTCCCGTGGTTCAACGGAAGGTGGCCCGTTTTTCCCGCGTAGACCTGACCATATAATGAAGCGTACTATCCGCGGGATGCTCCCGTATAAAAGGGAACGTGGTATTGATGCATTCAAGCGGATTAAAACTTATGTTGGCGTCCCATTTGAATTCCAGGGAAAAGAAACTGAGATCCTGGAGGAAGCTCATATGGACCGCCTGAACAATGCGCAATACATCACGCTCGGTGCAGTAAGCACATTCCTTGGAGCTAAGTACTGAGGGGTGGAGATATGGTAAAGATTATCAATACAAGTGGCAAAAGGAAAACAGCGATCGCCCGGGCGACAATGAAAGCAGGGAAAGGAAGGATCCGTATCAACTCAGTACCACTCGAGATCTATGGCACTGAACTGGTCAGGATGAAAATCTCGGAACCCATCCTCCTCATGCCGAATGCGGTTGAGGGTGTTGATGTGGCAATTGATGTGCAGGGTGGAGGGATCATGGGACAGGCGGAAGCAGTAAGGACAGCCCTTGCCCGTGGTATCCTTAAGTGGTCAAACGACCCCCAGATCAAGGAAGTCTACCTTGCATATGACCGTACCCTGCTTGTCAATGACTCCAGGCAGAAAGAAGCGAAAAAACCGCACGGTCGCGGTGCACGTAAGAAATTCCAGAAATCGTATCGTTAAGGAACAAAACGAGATTGAGTCGGTATGATACCTGTACGATGTTTCACCTGCGGAAAGGTTATTTCCCCAGCGTATGAAGAATTTAAACACCGCCGTGATGCGGGCGAGGATCCTAAAAAGATCCTCGACGATCTCGGCATGGACCGCTACTGCTGTCGGCGCATGCTGCTGACGCACAAGGAGATTATTGACGATCTCAACCCGTACCAGTGAGGGGTCGTGGGGTAGCCTGGAATCCTATGGCGTTCGGGATGCCGTAACCTGAGTTCGAATCTCAGCGACCCCATTTATTGTTAACGTGAAAAATTTGAGGACTGATAATGCAATCGTATACCCGATATGAAAGAGCCCGGATAATCGGAGCCAGGGCCCTGCAAATATCGATGGGTGCCCCGCTCCTGATTAAGACTGATAAGAGTGACCCGCTCGAGATTGCAATCGAGGAATTCCAAGCCAACATCATTCCCATCACTGTGAAGAGGAAGTAGGCATGACGATTATACAGGAGATCCAGTTAAGGACGATACTGGACAGCCGTGGCAATCCTACTGTGGAAGCAGATATTTACACAGAAGGTGGATTTGGGCGTGCATCGGCACCAAGCGGAGCCAGCACCGGGAAATTTGAAGCAAAAGTTTTGTCCCCGGAAGATGCTGTGGTATTTGCGCGGGAGAACGTTGTTCCCAAACTCATCGGCGAGGACTCACGGGAGCAGGTCTATGTAGACGGGCTGCTCCGGGAAATTGATGGAACATCTGATTTCAGTAAAATCGGAGCAAATGTTGCTGTTGCACTCTCGCTTGCAAATGCGAAGGCCGCTGCATCATCCCTGGGCCTTGAGCTGTACAGTTATCTGGGTGGCGCTTTCGTCATGGATACCCCGTTCCCACTGGGAAATGCCATCGGTGGGGGAGCGCATGCTGCGAATGCAACAGAAATCCAGGAGTTCCTGGTTGTACCAACCGGTGCCTCAGGTGCAAAAGAGGCGGTATTTGCCAATGCAGCCGTCCACCGGATAGTCAGGGACCTTTTAAAGGCCCGTGATAAGCCCTGCGGTAAAGGGGATGAAGGGGCATGGGCACCTGAGATCACTGACCGCGCAGCATTCGACATTGTCAGGGAAGCCACCGGAATCGTTTCAGACGATACCGGGTTTGGAATCGGTATGGGAATTGATGTCGCCGCAAGCCAGATGTGGCATGAGAAGGACGAAATTTATCATTACCGTGATACGACCAGGACAACCGAAGAACAAATTGCGTATATCTGTGAACTTGTCGACCAGTATGGGCTTATTTATGTGGAAGACCCTCTTCACGAGGATGATTTCGCAGGGTTCGCCGAACTGACCGAACAGGTTGGTGACAGGTGCCTGGTCTGCGGTGATGACCTGTTTGTCACAAACCCGGGTCGTATTACTGATGGTATCAGTAACGGTTCAACAAACTGCGTCCTGATCAAACCAAACCAGATCGGTACCCTGACAGAGACATTTGAGGCTGTCCGGCTCGCGCATACGAATGGGATGGACACGGTGATGAGTCACCGTTCAGGAGAGACAACAGATACAGCAATATCGCACCTTGCGACAGCATTTAACTGTATTTTCCTAAAAACAGGGATTGTTGGTGGCGAGAGAATTGCGAAACTGAATGAACTTATTCGAATTGAGGAGATGCTTGAATGACAGAAACAGAGATGGAAATTGAATTGAAAGAGCCACTCGTCCCCGTTGAAGAATACCTCGCTGCAGGGATTCACATCGGGACGCAGCAGAAAAGCAAGGACATGAAGAAATTTATCTACCGGGTCAGAGGGGACGGGTTGTATATCCTCGATATCAGGGAGACCGATGAGCGGATCAAGACTGCTGCCAAGTTCCTGAACCAGTTCGATGCCCCGAATATCCTTGTTGTAACTTCCAGGCAGTACGGGCAGTATCCTGCAAAGAAATTTGCCGAAACAATTGGTGGAATGGCTGTGACAGGACGGTTCATTCCTGGGATGCTCACAAATCAGAACCTCCACAACTATATCGAACCGGAAGTAGTTGTTGTTACTGACCCGATTGGTGATGCACAGGTAGTGAAAGAAGCAGTCCAGAGCGGGATTCCGATCCTTGCCTTATGCGATACCAATAATATGACGAGTTTTGTAGACCTTGTCATTCCGACGAACAATAAAGGTCGGAAAGCTCTTGGTATGATTTATTATCTCCTTACAAGAGAGATGCTCCGGCTCCGGGGAATTGCTACCTCACTCACACCGGAAGATTTCGAGACCGAGTTCTAGATATACCATCAGTATAAGAGGTTAGTCCGATGAAGATGCGTCCATGCGCTGTATCAGGCATGTTCTATCCAGGCGATCCGGACCACCTTGAACAACTCCTGGCAAAATTTTTTAAGGATGCGGGTAGCGTCCGCAATTCGAAGGGGGTTGTGGCACCTCATGCCGGCTATATCTATTCCGGCAGAGTGGCAGCCCTTTCCTATGCAACGATCCCCCATGGATTCTCCGGTACTTTTATCCTGATTGGCCCCAGTCATCGCGGGTTTGAGACGTGCGTGTCAATGGTACCGTGGGAAACACCGCTGGGTATCGTAGATAATGACATCGAACTTGGGGAGTCCCTGAATATTGATCCGGATGAGCTATCGCACCAGGACGAACACTCTCTGGAAGTCCAGGTCCCATTTATCAAGTACCGGTTTCCAAGGGCGAGGATAACCCCTATCATGATGGGCAGACAGGATTACCGGAGTGCGCTGGTATTGTCTGAGCAGATTTCCAGTGCCATCAAGCGCACAGGGAGAGATGTGAGAGTTATTGCTTCATCTGATTTCTCTCATTACGTGCAGGCTGATGTTGCACGAAAAAATGACCTCTATGCCATCGAAGCATTGTATAACCTGGATATTCCTGAATTTTACCGGCGTATCGGGGAACGAAATATAACAGCGTGCGGCTACGGGCCAATATCAGCTATGCTCCTGGCATGCCAGGAGGAAGGGGCCAGGAAAGCAGAATTAATCAATTATGCCACTAGTGGGGACATCACCGGGGACAATGCTGCTGTCGTGGGCTATGCTGCCATCTCGGTGATATAGTGGTCACATGGAGTGCACCTGGTAAAGTTTTTCTTTTCGGTGAACATGCAGTGGTATATGGAAAACCCGCTATCGCAATGGCAATCAAGCCCCGTGTCTTTGTTACTGTCAGGAAAAGCAGGGCCCCGCACCCCGCAAAATCCCCTTATATTGATAGTTGTTTTGATGAAATGGGCGTGAAGGGAAGCGTGTATATCAACTCCCAGCTCCCCAGTTCATCAGGTCTTGGTTCTTCGGCGGCAGTAACGGTGGCAACACTTGCCGCGATCAATGATGAATTTGGAATAAACAATTCCCGGGAGCAGATTGCAGAAATGGCATTTAATATTGAAAAGAAGGTCCAGAAAGGACGTGCCAGCCCTACGGATACGACGGTATCAACGTACGGGGGGTTGGTTTTTATCATAGGTGCCTCGAGAAGGCGTCTTCCCCCGGAAAGCTTCCAGATGGTAGTAGGAAACACGATGGTCTCCCATAGCACCTCCAAAATGGTCGAGATGGTTGCCGACCTGAAGAAAAAAAATCCGGAAATATGTGACCCGGTCCTTGATGCAATCGGGGGCATAACGATGAGCGCTATGCATCACCTTGTTGATCCTGTCCAGCTCGGGAGGCTGATGAATATGAACCATTCACTGCTTGAAGTGCTTGGTGTCGGACATCCTGCATTATCACGACTTGTGCTTTCAGCCAGGACTGCTGGTGCATATGGGGCAAAAATTACCGGTGCCGGAGGTGGGGGCTGTATGGTTGCCTTATGCCCGAAGCACCTGAAGAGCCGCATTGCCAGTTCAATTGAGGCATGCGAGGCACGTGCCTTTGTCACGAATATTGATACCGAGGGTGTAAGGAAGGAGAAGGATGTCTGAAAGGGTCCTCCTGAAACTGGGCGGCAGTGTTATCACCGATAAGGCCGCCGGGGGTGTCATCCGGTCTGATGAGATAGAAAGAATTGCCCAAACAATTGCCGGAAGGAAAGGGAAATCACTCGTGATTGTACATGGTGCCGGGTCCTGCGGGCACCCGGAAGCAAGCCGTTACCAGGTAAAATCCGGTGTTTCGGAAAAAAACCGCGAAGGTATCTTCATTACCCACATGGCGGTAAGAAGATTGAATGACTATATTGTCATGGCACTCCGTAATGCAGGTGTTGAGGCAGTGGGTGTGCAGCCCCTTTCAGCCTGCGTTGCGGACAAGGGACGGCTTGTATCCTGTGAGTACCGGCACCTTGAATGTATGCTCGGTCTTGGTATTGTCCCGGTCCTCCATGGTGACATGGTGATGGATTGTTCATCCGGAGCGTGCGTGGTATCCGGTGACCAGCTGGTCAGGGACCTTTCAACGTCTCTCGGCATGCAGCGTGTCGGACTTGCAACTGATGTTCCGGGCGTTTTACATGATTCGAGGGTGCTCCACGAGATCACGCCAGCGATGGCAGACAACCTGATACTCGGAGACTCACGTCATACTGATGTCACCGGGGGTATGCGTGGAAAGGTGAAAGAGCTCTTAGACCTTGCCGAAGAAGGAATCCCCTCTGATATTTTTCATGTTTCCCGGATTGGCGACTTTCTTGATGCAGTGCCGCATGGTGGTACGGGGGTAAGGAGGGACAGGCATGTCTGACCCCGTTTCACTTACCTCGTCGAGGAAACTTGACCATCTTCGAATATGTGTTGAAAAGTCAATAGAACGCGGGTACACCGGGTTTGATGATGTCAGGCTCGTCCATAATGCCCTCCCGGAATGCAATATGGACTGTATTGATGGCGGGACCCGTTTTCTCGGGCACAAGTGTAAATTTCCCTTGTTTATCGCCGGGATGACGGGTGGCCACCCGGAAACGCGTGAGGTAAACAGGCGTCTTGCAAGAGCTGCCCATACATATGGCCTTGGGATGGGTGTAGGGTCACAGCGGGCGGCCCTGGAAAACCCGGACCTGGAAGAAACGTTTTCAGTTGCCAGGGACGAAGCCCCTCATGTGTTCCTTGTAGCGAACCTCGGTATCGTCCAGCTCCGGGATCATGGAAATGAATGGGCTGACCGTGCTGTGTCAATGATCCGTGCTGATGCCATTGCAATCCATGTCAACTTCCTGCAGGAAGCAATCCAGCCCGAGGGTGATCACGACGCTTCAGGGTGCCTTAATGCACTCGGGGAGCTATGTGAAGATTTTAAGTACCCCGTCATCATAAAGGAAACCGGGAGTGGAATTTCAGCCGAGACTGCAGGCGCAGTCTTTGGAGCAGGTGTAAAGGCCATCGATATAGGCGGCTGGGGGGGGACATCCTGGGCCGCAATTGAAGGTATAAGGGCAGAGGAAAGCTCAAGCGAGAGCGATAAACGGCTAATCGGGCTTGGTCAGGAATTTACTGACTGGGGTATACCCACCGTTGTGAGTCTTTGCGATGTATCACGGACTGGTGGGCCCATAATAGCCACGGGAGGTCTCAGGAGTGGTCTTGATATGGCCAAGGCCCTTGTGCTCGGTGCGGACCTCTGTGGGATGGCATTACCACTCTTACAACCTGCACTAACAGGAGAAGAAGCGTTATTTAAAGCGATTGATACGATTGAGCACCAGTTCAGGGTAGCGATGTTCCTGACAGGGTCCCGTACTATCGCGGAACTTAAAATAAGACGTGCAATTATCACCGGGAAAACCCGGGAGATGGTGGACAGCGTAATGGAGGAATATAATGGATATTGAAATTATTGCAGTAGGCGGATATGACGAGGTCGGGAGGAATATGACCGCCGTCCGCTGCGGGAAAGAGATTGTCATCTTCGATATGGGCCTGCGGCTTGACCAGGTTATGATCCATGAGGATGCAGACGTGGAAAATATGCATTCCCTGGACCTTATCCAGATGAAGGCGATACCTGACGATACGATGATGAATACGGTTGAGGGGAGTGTCAAGGCAATTGTTTGTTCTCACGGGCATCTTGATCATATCGGGGCAATACCAAAACTTGCACACCGCTATAATGCTCCAGTTATCAGTACACCTTATACAACTGAGCTTATCCGGCAGCAGATATCGGGTGAACAGAAATTTGGGGTTAATAACAAGTTATTCGCGCTGAAAGCCGGGCAAAAATATACGCTTTCGCAGAACCTGGTCCTTGAGTTTGTACGGATGCAGCATAGTATTATTGACACGGTGACCCCTGTCCTTCATACACCCCACGGGGCTATCGTATATTCCTGTGATTTTAAATTAGACCGGACACCTGTCATTGGAGACCCTCCTGATTTTGCACGTCTCGCCCAGATCGGAAAAGAAGGCGTCATCGCGCTGATCGTGGAAAGTACCTATGTTGAAAATAAAGGTCGTGCACCAAGCGAGCGGATTGCAAGGGACCTTG
>JALOPT010000075.1 GCA_025453715.1 Methanoregulaceae archaeon
ATCGAAAAATTACTCAGCAAAATAAAATCCCATATATATTTTGGTACATTCCCAAGTGAAGTCCGCCCTGAGTTTATCTGCAGCGAGTCGCTGGAGATTGTCGGGCAGTATTGCCGGAATACAAGACTGCACTTCGGCGCGCAGTCAGGTAGTGAACGTATCCTTACTCTGCTTCATCGTGGGCATTCGGTGCCCGATGTTGTCTCTGCTGTTGAATTATGTCATGCACATGGCATTACTCCAGTTGTCGATTTTATCCTTGGCCTTCCTTTTGAAGAAGAAGGAGACCAGCTGAAAACCCTTGATCTTATCAAGTGGATTACGAAATACGGGCATATCCATGTCCATCAGTTCCTCCCTCTGCCTGGTACTGCACTTTCGGGTACCTTACCCCGTCCTATTATAAACGAGGTCCAGCAGGTCCTTGGTAACCTGGCACTCCGGCAAAAAGTGACTGGTTCCTGGTGTGATCATGAGATAAGGTTTTTTACAACCCCTTCGAATGATATTACATGATGGATGTGCTATTGTTAGCAGATCTGCATGGTCAATTTGGTAAAATTGATTCATTTTTGGATCTCGGGGCCGATGCAGTTTTTATTGCCGGCGACCTCACCGATATGGGACCCGCAGATTCCGTTGAACCCCTGCTGTCCCGGATAGATGTACCCTGTTTTGTGGTACCGGGCAATTGTGACCCAAAAGAGATATTAGATGTCCTTGAACACTCTGACAGTGTCTGCCTTCATGCGTCTCAGATCAACCTCGGGAAGATCTCAATCGCAGGAATTGGTGGCTCAAATCCGACCCCGTTCAATACCCCGTTTGAAATGACGGACAAACAGATTGACGATATCTTACATGAAATCATGCCGAAACTGGAACGGACTGTTCATAATGTCCTGTTAACCCATGCGCCGCCCTACGGTTCCCTCGATGTGATTAACGGGGAACATGTAGGCAGTGCCAGTATCCAGCGCCACATGAAATCCTTCGACCTGGTTTGTTGTGCCCATATCCATGAGCAGCGTGGCATTACAGATATCGAAGGAACGAAGGTGGTAAACCCTGGGATGGCATCGGCAGGTAACTGCGCCATGATCCATTTTGGTAATGAAGCAAAAGACATAAAGATCGAGCTTCTCACTGTTTAGCGAGAATCAGCTCAAGGTACGAGGCGAGAATCTGTTCTCCCCTGACACCGATCTTTTCTGCAATGCAATCAATCACGCTGGTATCCCGGGAAGCGGTCTCCTGACTTATTACTTCAATCTCAACGAAATATCCAAGGCCCTTTACTTCATCAAGAGCGATTGAAGCGCTTTCAAAGGAGTAATACTCGCGGACTTTGTCAACAACTGCAGTTTTTCTAAAACCTATACGTTCGAGCATATTTTCAAACTCCGGACCACTGTCTACTACCACGTTCAGTTCCTCACGGGCTTTGAATGCCAGGTCCCTGCGTTTGGCACCCTTGTAGGTGATAATTGTCCTGCCAGTACTATAGCGGACCCTGAGAGCTTCATCAGTTAAGGCAAAGTCCCGGTGAGGGGCGTTATAGTATACATCGTGCTCCGCTGTTTTTTCAGTCATACGAGCACCAATTGCCAACAGGCGTTCACGGACTGGTGCGAGGTCAGGTACCTGGACTTTTAATTCTATTTCAAGCATACAAGTGACACAGGTTTATCTATCATCGTCACGAGGTTATATAGCAAGTGATACAGATGGCGATACAGGAAGGAGATTTTGTTAAACTCAGCTATACCGGTGGCGTGAATGGACGGATTTTTGACACCACTGATGAAGAGGAGGCGAAAACCGCCGGTATTCATAACCCACAGGCATTATACGGCCCGATTGTGATTAGGGCCGGAAGCCACCATGTGATTCTCGGTCTTGACGAAGCATTAACGGGTAAAGAAGAAGGCTTCGAAGGAGACCTTGAAATACCCCCAGAAAAAGCGTTCGGACTCCATGACCCGAAACGTGTTGAATCATTCCCGAAAAACAAGTTCAAGGAAAAGCCTGTCAAGGGGATGTCAGTAAAGGTTGAGGAACTTGGTGAAGGGGTTGTCATTGACGTTATCGGCGGGCGAGTAATTGTTGATTTCAACCACCCGCTTTCTGGAAAGACACTCAATTACCATGTAAGGATCGACTCTAAGGTTGACGATCTGGTGGAAAAGGTCAAAGGATTAATTCACCTTTATGCCGGTCGCGATATGGAAATTTCCTTTAGCAACGGGAACCTTACCATCACTCTTCCCCCGGGTATCAACTACGATCGCCGCTGGGTAATGTGGAGGAGCCGGGTTATTCACGAATCTTTTGAATTCATTCCTGATATCCAGGAGATTATACTTGTTGAAACGTTTAAAAGACCTGAAATATCCGGTCAGGAATCAATAGAAGAATAGATGAATGAAATTAATATTTTTTGATTTTTTTCCATCCAAATACCCTTTCATCTTGCTGCGGATATTGCATGTGATTTCGTATTGAAATGAACCGTGAACGTTGCAAGTGACAGGACTGTATTACAAAGGTGCGAATAATGCCGCGTCCCTTTCAGGAGGGTGCACCGACGCATTTTGACTCTAAGAAATTTGTTGACCTGTAATATTTTTGATTCAATGCCTTACCGGGTCAGGGGACTTAGTTTTTCGATTACTCTTTCAACCTGCAGGACTGCGGTTCCGATGTAGTTATCAGGATTTAACAGTCCCTCAATCTCTCCCGGGGATAACAACCGGCTGACCTCCGGGTGATTGATAAGGACTTCTACCAGTGCGCGTTTACCTGCCAACGCTTCCATGCTGGTTTTTCTTACTACTTCGTGTGCTTCCTGGCGGTCCATACCTTTTCTGGTCAGTTCGATCATGACTGATTCGGCCATGTTAATCCCATGAAGGAAATTCAAATTATCACGTATCCGATCTTCCCTGATGCATAATCCATCTAGCACGCGGGTCATTACCTGGAGGATATGATCTGTCAATATCGTGGCCTCAGGGAATAGTACCCGTTCGCAGGATGAATTGGTAAGATCACGTTCGTCCCAGAGGGTATTGTTCAGGAGGGCTGGTTCAACTGCCGCCCTTATTACACGTGCAAGGCCACATACCTGTTCACTTTTTATGGGATTTCTTTTGTGGGGCATCGTGCTTGATCCGACCTGCTGTGTTCCGAACGCTTCCTCGACTTCGCCGATCTCAGTCCTTTGGAGGGACCTGATCTCTACCCCGATTTTATCAAGAGTGGTAGCTACGTTCGCGAGAAACATGAAATACTCTGCATAGCGGTCCCGGGAAATAACCTGGTTTGATACATCAACATGTGAAAGGCCAAGAATAGACATCATCGTTTCCTGCACTTCAATCCCTTTGCTGCCGAGAGACGCCTGTGTCCCGACGGCCCCGGTCATCTGGCCAACTGCAACCCGGGGCCGGATCTCATTCAGCCGATCGATGTGTCTCCCGATTTCACTGGCCCAGATTGCAAATCTCAACCCATACGTTGTTGGTACACCGATCTGGCCGTGTGTTCGACCGGCACAAACAAGTGTTAACGTCTTACCGCTGCGAATCAGAAGCACGGAGAGCAGTTTTTTCAATTTTAAATCTATCAAATCCAGCGATTGTTTCAGCTGAAGACCGGTTGCGGTATCCAGTATGTCGTTCGAAGTAGCGCCATAATGGACCCATCTGGCAGAAGCGCCGCATTCTTCAGAAATTGATTTTACTATCGCCATCATATCATGGCTGATCTCTTCCTCGATTTCTTTTGCCCGTGCTATTTTTGCGTAATGAGCGCATTTTTCTATCTCGTCAGCTGCCGATGACGGGATCATGGTATGCAATGCCTCTGCACGTGCCAGGGCAATTTCTACCGCGACTATACAGTTGAACCTGTTCTCTTCGCCCCAGATGTGGCGCATTTCTTTCGTTCCATAACGGGATTCGATTGGGTGGACAGCCATCTGAAATGATCCTCTCCTGCTATTCTAAAGCATTGTGAAACCTATAATATGTTAATGGATCACCTTGATGACTGGTTCCCCTACGGCAGCTACCGGCCGAATCAACGCCAGATGCTTGAAGTGGTGGCCGCCAGTGCAAAAAAGGGCGGCATTGTCATGGTTGATGCCCCGACGGGCAGTGGAAAGTCGAGTGCTGTTGCAGCTTTACTATCAGAAAGGGGGAACCGCAAGGTCATTATAGCAGTCAGGACTATCAGCCAGCTGACGACATTCATTCGCGAATTGTCATTGATTAAAAAAAAGAAACCTTCCCTGAAGTTTTCATTTCTTGTTGGCAAATCCAATTTATGTCCCCTCGGTGGGGAAGGGGATGTCTATCGCCGATGTGAGGGAGTAAAAGGTCTTACTACGTCATTGATGCGCGAACGCGCTGAACAGGGGTCACTGGTCCCCTCAGCTGACCCGGTCATAAAAAAACAAATTGCGCGGATTGACCGCGAACATCCGATGATCTGCCCGTATTTCATAAACAGCAGGATTTACATGAAGGCAGAAGGTGGTGCACTGAAGATGGCGCCGTCTCCACCATTACGGTTGAAAGCAGACCGGGTGCTCCTCCCGGGTGTTCAACCCCAGCAGGTGACTGAGCTATGTGGGGAAATTTGCCCGTACGAGACGATGCTTTATGCAGCACAGAAAGCGGATGTCATCGTCCTGAATTATTATCACCTGTTTGATGATATGGTCAGGGAGCAGATTTACCAGTCGGTTAGCGTTGAACCCTCTGATGTACTCCTTCTTATCGACGAGGCTCATAATTGTGGAGATGTATTACAGGATGTCCAGTCTGTCCGCCTTGAGGAACCTTCTCTTGAACAGGCTGCACATGAACTCCTGCACCTGAAAAGGACAATAAAAGGTGTAGAGGCAGTTCACCACCTGATACCGAGGATCAAGGATTATATGCAGGGACTGAAAAGCTCCCTGGAAAACGAGGACTGGTTTGACCCAGGGATATTCGAACGGATCATCTTAAAAGGTTCATTATACCGGTCTCTTTCAGAAATTGTTGAAGAAATGATGACCATTAGTGAACGGATCAGGGAGAGCAACATCAGGGCCGGAGAATTCAAGGAAACGGCCATAGAACGGCTGACCTCTTTCATGTTCCGGCTGGAGCAGTCCTCTTCTGACACATCGTATCTTACCGTCTACAGGAAAGAGGAAGATGCAATCTTCCTTGAAGTCCGTAATATCGATCCAGGGCCAAAAATGCGTGAACTCTGTGGGTCACATTACAGCTGTACGATGATATCCGGGACTCTTTCACCTGTTACAAGTTACAGGAAGTACTATTTTGGAGATACAGATGTTACCTTCTGCTCTCTTCCGAATTCCTTCCCGAAGCAGAACAGGAGGATCATGTGTGCTCGTGATATAACCACCTCTTTTTCACAGCGGCAGGACAAAAAAAATACCCAGAATATCGTCGATTACATCAGGTTGTTCACAACGCTACCGGGTAACCTGGCGGTGTATTTTCCTTCCTACCAGATCCTTGACCAGTATGCATCCAGGGTGGTTCCAGGAATATCGAAAAAGAAGGTGTTTATCGAACCAAAAGATGCGAAGGATGCAAATATTGCATTGAATGAATTCATGGCGCTTCCGACCTTTAAAAAATCAGGTGTAATGTTTGCAGTCTGCGGTGGTAAATGGAGTGAAGGCCTGGATTACCGGGGTGATATGCTTTCGGGAGCACTTGTGATTGGATTACCCCTGGCCCCTTTCAACCGGCCGCGGAGAATGATTATTGATTATTATCGCCATAAATTCGGGGAAGAAGGTGAATTTATCTGTTATACCCTCCCGGCGATCAACCGTGCGCAGCAGGCCCTGGGACGTGTCATACGGACGCCGGAAGACAGGGGTGTGCTTGTATTCGGTGAGAAACGGTTTCTCGAGGCTAAGGTTATCCGTGGGCTTCCTACATGGATCAGGGATGAGATGATAGAATGCGAGCTCAACGAATTCAGGGAGATGTTATCAGGTTGGAAGTAATGTGCGGCTCCTGCCGTTTCGGACTCTGGTTTGTGCATGTCTGGTGGTCGGGAGACCTGATTTTTCAGGTAATATTTTCAAAATCCCCGTTAAACGGGACAGTTCCCCCAGCTTTTATTCGCTATTGTGCAGGAAAGGAAGAAAATTTCCAGTCCCACGAGAGTGTTGCAACTACTTATCCGACAATTTTTGGACGTATTTACCAGGAGGTCAGGAAGGTGCCGTATGGAGAGACTCAGACCTATGGTGATATTGCAGCAAAAGTTACTACTTCTCCGAGGGTTGTCGGGCAGGCGATGCGACACAACCTCACCCCGCTGGTCATTCCATGTCACCGCATTGTTGGAAAGCATGGTGTCGGCGGGTTTACACCCTCCCCCGAAATAAAAGAAATGTTGATACTGATGGAAAAAAAGACCCGGGATAGAAGAAAGTGAGGGAGCACAAGATGACGCGGTGAAGCTGGATAAATTTTTTTCAGAATTCTTGTTGATCCGGAGAAAAAAACTATTAAACCGGTTTAACCAAGATAGTACACTAATCCTGATGGATAAAATTGAAGTCCTTTCTGGATCCCAATCGGGGGTATCCATGCCGGGGTTCTTGCTGTAAAAGGGGAGAATGCGTTCATATCCGGATGCGATATGCCATTTGTTTGCAGGGAAATTGTAAATCAGCTCTTTTCACGGATTAATAGATACGCTGCAATCATACCCGCCTCTAATGATGAAAAATATGAGCCCCGGCATGCCGTTTATAAAAAGATGCCTGATTACAATACCTTATCTCACGAATCTTTGTCTCTTCGTACAATGTCCGCAGTCTTAACACAGATTATATTATGTTGATGAATTCAGAAAGATTGACCCTAATCTCCGCACGTTTGTGAATAAAAATAAGGTCGAAAATCTCTAGACTCTCAATAAATTGCAAAAACCTCCTGAAACATCCTATAAAATGGTAGACTAAAAAAATGGGGAAATTTTGAGCATTAAATTCCATTTGATATAATTCACTATCCGGAATACTGCTGATATTGTATCAATGACTCTTCCTTGGAACAGGGAAATGATAGGAAATGAAAAAGAAAACTGTTGGTTGATATTCAGGCGGTACCGTTGACAATATACATCCTGACAGATACATTCACTTTATTTCCCGACATTTCAATCTGGTAGTTCCCGTAACTACGTACGCTGACTGTCTTTTTCGTATCTCCACCGAAGGTTTTTCCAAATCCGTCATCAAGGATGACATTTCCATTAGTTTTGTCCAGGACTTTAATTTCAAACCATGCATCAGGACTTAACTGGGTTACATGTGTATATACATCCGCCCGTTTCGGGTCCACAACACCCCCGCCCGTCCCGGTTGTTGCATCCGATAAGCTTCCACTCCTGCTTTCAGACCATATTGTCAGATCATCCATCTTGGGCTTGACGTCAAAATCTATTATTAATGGTGGATTTTTAAGATCGTAGGCATAAGCGACGGTGTAATCTTTTAATGAAAGTTCATTATTGTAGATATCCTCGTAATTCCGGATGATCTGGGTCGGATCTGCATA
>JALOPT010000076.1 GCA_025453715.1 Methanoregulaceae archaeon
TTATCTGATTTCAGTCCCCTGATAGCAAAAGGTACCGGGTCTCTTGTATGGGTCCTGACCGTGAGCGGGGTCGGGTGATCAGGGAGTATGGCAATAACCCCGATGAATTCCTCCATGATTATTCCAAGCATTTCATCGACCCGCTCGATTGCCTTTACCTTCTCCCCCGTACTGCCAAGGTGACCCGCCTCATCAGGGGCCTCCACGTGAAGATAGAGGAAATCAAGGTGCTTGAGCGCTTCTATTGCATACCTTGCCTTTGCGTGGTAATCCGTGTCGAGGTACCCCGTAGCCCCTGGTACTTTTATTACCTCCATTCCGGCACACCGGGCAATCCCGTTGAGAAGGTCAACTGCCGAGATCATTCCACCTGTTTTTCCGTACTTATCCCTGAATAATGGCAGGGCCGGTCTTTTTCCCCCGCTCCATGGCCAAATCTGTGTCGCCGGGGTTTTTCCCGCAGAAATGCGGGCCTTGTTTACCGGGTGGCCCTGGAAAACATTTACGCTTTCATCGATGCATTGTAAAAGGATATCCGCGTCACCACCTGCAGGGAGATAAGGTGCAATATCCTGCCCGACAATATCGTGAGGTGGGGTAGTCTGTGACCCTTTTCCATGCCTGATTACAAGGAGATTCCTGTAGCTGATCCCTTCTTTGAGGAATACACCAGGTACCTTTTCTGAAAGTGCTTCGAGGAGATCCCGGCTTTCGCTTGTTGAGATATGGCCTGCAGAAAAATCTGCCATCTTCCCGTTCACAACAGTTGAAATGTTGCACCGGTATGCAACGTCCTCATCCCTGAGGGGCACCTCCATGCTCATCGCTTCGAGGGGGCCCCTGCCGGTATAGTATAACCGTGGATCATAGCCAAGAACGGAAAGGTTCGCGATATCGCTGCCAGGCTCGAACCCTTCGGGTATTGTACGGAGCATCCCACACGCCCCTTCCCGTGCTATCCTGTCCATGTTAGGTGTATCTGCATATTCAAGCGGCGTCATGCCGCCAAGTTCGGCCAAAGGCTCATCTGCCATGCCATCCCCAAGGACGAGTAAATATTTCATATCGCAAAATCTCCTGCTCTATTTGCCCGTTTTTCCGAGCATTGCCCGTACTGCAACCTCTACACTTTCAAGGGACCCAATGTCCGGTTTCCACCCGAGCGCCTTTAGTTTCGTCACTGCTAACTGCATACGTGGGACATCGCCAACCCAGCCCCGTTCACCACCGGTAAAACAGTACTTCACGTGTGAAAGGCCCATTTCCCTGACGACAATATCAGCTATCGTCACCACATCAACCCAGTCCTCGGAACCGATATTGAAAATATTCAGCACACTATCAGATTTTTCAGCGGCAAACAGCATCGCCCCGACACATGCCTTCACTTCCAGGTATGACTTGGTCTGCCGGCCATTCCCGAGTATCTCGAGCTCATCATGGTTATGCTCCAGTTTTTTGATAAAATCTGTTATTACACCGTGGTTGCTGCGCTCCCCGATGATATTTGCAAAACGGTAGACCCATCCTTTCATGCCGAATCCATGGCAGTATGCGGAGATCAGGGACTCACTGGCAAGCTTGCTTGCCCCGTAGACAGATACCGGTTCAAGCGGGTGATATGACTCCGGGGTAGGTATAACCGTTGCATCGCCGTATACCGTCGAGGTTGAGGTGAATACGATTTCTGAAACCCCGTGAGCCCGCATCGCCTCAAGCAGACGATAGGTGGCGAGGATATTATTGTGTATCTGGCTGTCAGGTGTCAGGGACCCCTGTCGTACATCAGGGTCTGCCGCGAGGTGGTATACCCGTTTTATCCCGCTTAGTGACTGCTGCCACCCGTCATGCAGGAGGTCTGCCTGGATAAGTGTTACCCGTCCTGCATCAATATGGTCTGCAATATTTTGTCGCTCCCCGTTCACAAGCGAATCGATAATAATCACGCGATCGCCCCGTGCGACCAGCGCGTCTACGAGGTGCGAACCAATGAAGCCGGCCCCGCCCGTTACGATACACAACATCATAACATAATAGGGAGCCTAATGCCTATAGGATTACTGCTATGTATATCGGGATCGACCATGGAACGACCGCCATGAGGTTTGCCGGCGAGGGCTGCGAGTTCAGGATCTCAAGAAAGGACGCGGTTAATTTTGTGTATACCGATCTCGAACGCCTCTGCCCCCTGGAAAAGATAGAAGGGATTGCACTCTGTTATTCGATGGGGGACAATTTTTCCCGTATTACCCGGATATCAAGGCTGAAAAACCGGGGGGTCGTAAGCAGGGAGGGTGCAGGTGAACATATCGGCGGCGGGACCCGTGTTTTTGATGAGATAAAGGACAGCGGCCTTCCGGCGGTTGCCATACCGGGTCTCCACCGGGGCTCCCCGACTGATACCAGGTTCAAGGCCTACTCACACCAGGCGAGCCCGGAAAAGATTGGAATTGCATATTATGCCGTTTTAGATCTAGGCCCCGATGTTGTTGTATCCGATGTAAGCTCCAACACGGTTACCCTCCTTATTACCGGGGGGAGAATAACGGGGGCATTCGATGCCTGTATTTTCGCCCCGGGGATGCAGCACGGGGCCCTTGATGTCGATGCAATACGACGTATTGACAATGGTGAGGCAGGTGCGAATGAATCGTTCCTTCGTGCCGGTGCAGCATTCACGGTGCCTGTAAAAGATCGTGAACGGACCATCGCGATGTTTTCGGCGATGGAATGTGCAGCGCTACTCCTCCTTAACCCGTGCGCAAATGTCGCGCTCGCCGGAAGCCTTGCTCCCGTAGTCGGGCCTGAGGTGGGCCGTCTCCTGGGCCGGGATGTGACCGTGTATGATGAATGGTGCGCGTCACGCGGACTTGCAAAGATCGCAAAAGACGTCTTTTCCGGCAGCCGCTCCATTCTCGGTATCGATGTAGATCTGTAGATTTATATTGATTAATCATGTAAGATTATGTGGGATTTTCTTTGAGAGAGCTGCGTATTCATGGCAGGGGTGGACAGGGCTCAGTCACTGCCGCCGAACTGATTGCAGTTGCTGCATTTGAAGGAGGTGTGTATGCCCAGGCGTTCCCCGCATTCGGGGTGGAACGCAGGGGTGCACCAGTCCAGGCATTCGTGCGGTTCAATGATCAAGCGATCAGGCTGCGAAGTCAGGTATATGAACCGGATTACATCATCGTGCAGGACAGCACGTTGATCAGGGACGTCAATGTATTTTTAGGCGTAAAACCCGGAGGCATTGTAATTGTCAATTCGGGGAAGAAGGTTGACGCCAGTGTACCGGCAGGGGTAAGGCTGATCACGATCGACGCGACTTCGATTGCGCTTGAGGTACTTGGCCTTCCCATTACCAATACCACGCTGATGGGTGCTTTTGCCGCAGCGACCGGGGAAATCAAGTTTTCAGCCCTTGAAAATGCACTACGGAACCGGTTCAGGGGAGACCTGGCAGACAAGAATATCATGGCAGCAAAGAAGGCATACGATATGGTACAGGGGGGTGCCTGAATGGCGCTTGGAATAGGCTGCTCTTCCCGCCCAGGGAAGGCACCGAATAATAAAACAGGTTCATGGCGTGTTTTCAAGCCGAAATTCAATCACGAAAAATGCACAAAATGCGGCATGTGCAAAACCATCTGCCCAGAAGGCTGCATCGAGGAATCAGAGGATGAATTTTTCATCCCCAACGAGTCCTACTGCAAAGGTTGCGGCCTTTGTGCAGAGGAATGCCCGTCAGATGCGATCACCATGGAACAGGAGGAGAAGTAAATGCTCGAGATCACAGAAGGCTCACATGCAGTTGCCAAGGCGGTGAAAATGTCACGTCCACAGGTAATTGCAGCCTACCCGATTACCCCTCAGACCCATATTGTCGAGGCACTTGCAGATATGGTTGCAGACTGCGAACTGGACGCGGAATATATCACGGTAGAGAGCGAGTTTTCGGCACTTTCGGCCTGTCTTGGAGCCAGTGCTGCGGGGTCGCGTACCTATTCGGCGACTACTTCACAGGGCCTTGCCCTGATGTTTGAGGTCTGTTTCAACGTATCGGGAATGCGGCTTCCTGTCGTGATGACCATCGCGAACCGTGCACTTGGCGCACCGCTTTCTATCTGGAACGACCAGCAGGACTCGATTGCCCTTCGTGACTCCGGGTGGCTCCAGTTCTACGCCGAGGACAACCAGGAGGCGACAGACCTCCACTATATCGCATATAAGGTAGCGGAAAACCCGGAAGTCCTCTTACCGGCATTTGTCTGCTTTGACGGGTTTATCCTCTCTCATACATACGAGCCTGTTGATATGCTCTCCCAGGAGGATGTCGACCGGTACCTGCCCGCGTACAAACCTGTCCAGAGGCTTGACGCAGATGATCCTATAAGCATGGGCATGTACGCGACACCGGAGTATTACCTCGAGTTCAGGTACGAACACGACCAGGCGATGAAGCGTGCAAGGAATGCGATCAATAAAGCTGGAAAGGAATTCGGGGAAATGTTTGGCAGGGACTATTCGGCGCTTGTCGAAGGGTACCGTCTTGAAGACGCCGATACCGCCATCATCGCGATGGGTTCCCTGTGCGGGACTATCAAGGATGCCATCGACGAGATGCGATCGGCCGGTAAGAAGGTAGGGCTCTTAAAAATCAGGTGCTTCAGGCCGTTCCCTGCTGAAGAGATCCGGAATGCCCTTTCCCATGTGAAGAGGGTCGCTGTACTCGATAAAAACGTCTCCGTTGGTGCAAAAGGGGCCGTGGCGATAGAGGTCAGGGATGCTTTGTATGGAAAGGCCCTGCCAGTACTCGGGTATGTCCTTGGCCTTGGTGGCCGTGATGTCAGGATTTCAGATATCAGGAATATTGTCTCCCTTGCTGAATCCGGGAAAGGGGACCAGTTTTATGGGCTTCGCACGGAGGTGCTCTGATGGCCGAGACCTGTGAACTGTTTGACTGTGGTCACCGGGCATGTGGCGGTTGTGGCGCAGCGCTTGTTTCGAGGCTGATCCTAAAAGCGACCGGAAAGGATGTGATTATCGTCTCTGCCACCGGTTGCATGGAAGTGTTTTCAACACCATACCCTGAAACTGCATGGAAAGTACCATGGATCCACTCGCTATTCGAGAATAATTCGGCTGTTGCATCAGGAATTGAGGCGGCGTTAAAGAAACAGGGAAGAAAAGAGAAAGTGGTCGCAATCGGGGGCGATGGTTCGACCTTCGATATCGGGATGCTCTGCCTGAGTGGTGCATTTGAACGTGGTCATGACTTCACCTACATCTGTTATGATAACGAGGCGTACATGAACACCGGTATCCAGCGATCAGGGGCGACCCCGTATGATGCAAGTACCACCACCAGCCCGGCCGGCAAATGTTCAAAAGGAAATACCAAACAGAAAAAGGATTTACCACAGATCCTTGCAGCGCACGGTGCCCCGTATGTCGCAACAGCCTCAATTGCGTATCCCTCCGATGTAGTCAAGAAAATCGAGAAGGCGATTAATACGCCGGGCCCATGCTATGTCCAGATCCATGCCCCCTGCTGTACCGGGTGGGGATTCGAGGGTGAAAAGACACTGGCAATCGGTAAGCTTGCAATTGAGACCGGTCTCTGGGTGAACTTCGAGATGGAGAACGGTGTTGTCACACGTGCCAAGAAAGTGGTCCGTAAACCTGTTGAGACTTACTTAAAAGAGCAGAAACGGTTCCGTCACCTGTTCAAACCTAAGGTAAATGCCGAAGAGATTGCAAAAATCCAGGCGATTGCTGATAAAAATGCTGAAAAATATGGTATTGACCTGAAACTAAAAAACAAAGCAGATCCCGTTGTCCCTTAGAATAGGGGACATATGGGACAGTAACTTTTTTTTATTCACATAGTCAGAGGATTTGAATTTTATATAGTACCGTGATAATGGGTTTCTGTTTACCTGATATTTTTAAAATTAAAGGGATTTGAAAGAATTCAGGGATATTACGCTGAACTTACCGTTCGCATTATTTTTTTTGTGAATGAAAAAAATGTTAATGGCCCGTGTATGAACAACAAATAAATTGCCTATTGAACTCCATCAGGCGGATTTTTCTTACCTGCGATCTTTAATGCGTATGCAAGGCCAATGACAACGAGGAACGCCAGGACTGTTCCTCCTACAATTGCGAGGATTCCTCCACCGGAACCACTTTCTTCACCAAGGGAATAATCTGGCATTGGAGCAGAATATTCAAATTTCCCCTGCAGATCCTCTTGTATTTCTGCATCCGGCGGGGTAGGCCCGGTGAGGGTCTTCTCACCCTGTATCATCAGTGCGGTGCTCTCAAGGCCATCCGGATCACCCGATGCAAGAAATACCGCTACTACTCCGATGAGGATAGCAATGACAAGGCCCCCTGCAACCAGGGTTTTATTGTCAATCATGCAACGGCACCCGCTTTCACCGGTAATACCCCATTATCAACCAGATCAGGCCGTACATTTACGATCAGGTAAATCGCAGCGACGGTAACGACCCCCTCTATGACCCCGATTATTGCATGATAAATCCCCATAGCAATCAATCCTGCTTCAAGTGGGAATGTACCGGCAAACCAGAGTTCAACAGCTGCGCAGAGCGCCGGAATTATACATGCGAGCCATGCAGCAATGAATGCAGAGACCGGCATACTTTTTGTAGCAGCCTTTAACCCTTTGAAACTGTAAAAACCCACAAATCCGCCGACAACACCCATATTGAGGATATTTACACCCATAGTTGTAATCCCACCATCACCGAACATGATCCCCTGGACAATCAACACCAGTGTAAGGATAAAGACTGCGGCGAACGGTGAACCAAGGATTATTGCAACAAGTGCCCCTCCCACGAGGTGTCCGCTCGTCCCCATTGAAACGGGTAGATTAAAAGACTGGAGGGCGAAAATTCCCGCGGCAAGCACTGCGACGAGGGGGAGTTTTTCCTCGTTCAATTCGTTTTTTGCCCATCGAAGTGAGAGATAGACAAAAACAAGGGCAATAGCCCAGTATATTGCTCCCTGCCATATTGGAATAAATGCATCAGGTATGTGCAAGAATACACCTCATCATACTTTTCTATAATTTAGTAACACTTCTAATGTAAAAAGGATTTTCTTTTGCTATTTTTTAAAGAGAAAAAAATATTTTATATATCTTTGTGTTAATGCTCCTGATGTTGTATTTACAGGTTTATTGTGGGACCTTGAAAAAATTACAAACGTTGAATTAAATTGAATTTTTTCCCGGAACGATTTTCCAGGTTTCATTCCCGGCGTCTGCAAAATTAGATAGGAGAGAAACCATTGCATACGCATCACCATATTTATGAACCCCGGCCTGTAACGTTCGAAGAATGCATCAGGTTCCATAGGCATTCCTGCCCCGGCCTTGCCAATGGTTTTCGTGCCGCAACTGCTGCTATGGAAGCGCTCGGGGTCAGCCGACCCCCGGGACGGGAATGTTCTCCGCATCCGTGGGCTTGATGCACTGGACGGGACACCGGTTGTTGATATCCAGCCCTACTTTCCGGATATAGATTGTGTGA
>JALOPT010000223.1 GCA_025453715.1 Methanoregulaceae archaeon
GCTGATCGATGAAGGCAGGATGGAAGCAACGGCTGCAATTGAGACACTTAAATCAATTGGTGGCTCTGCCGAAGAGGAAGTAGTCCTGCTCCAGCTCGGCGGTGGTGCCAGTGTAAGGGCGAAGATCACTGAGCCGCAAAAAGTGCTCCTCAATATCGGGTCTGACGTAGTTGTAGAACGCAGTAATACTGATGCTATCGAATATCTCCAGGACCGGATTACCGAGATGGAAGCGTCGGGTAAGAAGGTTGCTGAGACAATCGACCGTATCAGGGCACAGATGAACGAGATCGCCCGCCGTATCGAAGCGGGTTACCAGCAGGTCCAGGCCGCGGCGCCTCAGTACGGACAGGGCTGATAACGACTGGAGCCCGGGGATATGTTCGAAAAACTAAAATCCCGGTTGAAAGAAGTCAGAAATAAACTGGACAGCGGGATTAACGAAGCAGCAACCCGGGAGGGCCAACCAGCAGAGGTGCCTGCAGCAGAAAAAAGACCTGCTGGCAGCACAGGGCTTGTCGACCGGGTAAAAGTCCTTATTGTAGACCGTGAACTGGTAATCAGCGAGTCTGATATCAGCGAGGCGCTTTCTGAACTTGAAATTGTTCTTCTCGAGAATGATGTTGCATTTCCTGTAACCGAGGAAATTATTGCAAATTTAGTGAAGGAACTCGTAGGGAAGCGTCGCAAGATCGGTGAACCTGTCGATGCCATTGTCCTTTCTGCCCTGAAAAAGGCACTTGGGGATGTCCTCGGGGAAGGCTTTGATATTATTAATTATATCAAAACGCACGAGCACCCGGTGAAAATATTGTTCACGGGTGTTAACGGGACCGGTAAAACAACCACGGTCGCAAAAATTGGGTATTTCCTCAAAAAGAATGGCTTTTCTGTTGTCATCGGGGCCGGTGACACCTTCCGTGCCGGTGCGATTGAACAGATCGATGTGCATGCCCAGCGTATCGGGATAAAAATTATCCAGCACCAGCAGGGAGGAGACCCATCCGCTGTCCTTTTCGACACGGTCCAGTATGCTGTAGCCCATAATGTCGATGTCGTCCTTGCGGATACCGCAGGGCGGTTTCATAACCGTGCGAACCTGATGAACCAGCTGGAGAAAATCCGGCGGGTAATGAAACCAGACCTCATTGTGTATGTTGATGAAGCAGTTGCGGGGAATGATGCGGTCATCCGTGCCGATGAATTTGAGAAGACTGTCGGTGCAGATGCCGTGGTCCTCACCAAGGCTGATATGGACCCCCGTGGTGGTGCGGCAATCTCGATTGCCCACACGATTGGAAAACCCCTGATGTTTCTTGGGACCGGCCAGGGATACGATGATATTTCCCCGTTCTCTCCCGAAAAGGTAATTGAAGAACTCTTCGGAGATGTGGCCTGATGCTTGACAAACTTGGATCTTCCCTGAAGGATGCCCTTAAAAAACTCGCCGGAAAAACGGTTGTTGACCGCGCGGCAGTTGAAGAACTTGTCAAGGACCTCCAGCGGGCACTCCTCCAGTCAGATGTCAATGTCAAGCTGGTCATGGGCCTCTCGAACGCGATAAAGAAGCGATCGCTCGAAGAGGAACTCCCGAAGGGTGTCAATGTCAGGGAGCATGTGCTCCGGATCGTCTACCAGGAACTTGTCAACCTGATGGGGGATGGCGGAGAGGTAAAGCTTGGTGCCCAGACCATTCTCATGGCTGGCCTGCAGGGGAGCGGTAAAACAACTACCACTGCGAAACTTGCGCGCTATTTTCAGCGGAAAGGACTTCGAGTAGGCGTTATTTGTGCTGATACCTTCCGGCCGGGGGCCTATGAACAGATCTCCACCCTCTGTTCCAAAATCAATATCCCCTGCTTCGGAGACCCGAAAGAAAAGGACGCCCTGAAACTCGTACGTGACGGTCTTCCCTCGATGTCAGGCCTTGAGGTCGTTATCATTGATACACAGGGAAGGCATGCTCTTGAGAATGACCTGATCCAGGAAATTATCGATATCAACACGATCTCAAAAGCAACCCACCGCTGGCTCGTGATCGATGCGGCACTCGGTCAGCAGGCCAGCGAGCAGGCGCGCCGTTTCCATGAAGCGATTGCAATAGATGGCGTGATAATTACCAAGATGGATGGGACTGCGAAAGGAGGCGGGGCCCTTTCAGCTGGTTTGACCCTGACGGCTTCATTTCCCGGCTCCTCGGCATGGGGGATTTAAAGGCACTTGTGGAGAGGGCCGAAGAGACGATTGCGTCCGGTGATATCGATGTCAATGCGATGATGCGCGGAAAATTCACCCTCCGTGACATGTACAAACAGCTTGAATCGCTCAATAAAATGGGGCCGCTCAAGCAGATCATGAGCATGCTCCCGCTTGGGAACATGCAGGTCCCTGAAGGGGTCTATGATGTCACGAGCACCAAGATGAACCGCTACCGGATCATCATGGACTCGATGACCGGCGCCGAGCTTGATGACCCGTCGTTGATCAGCTCTTCCAGGATCCAGCGGGTAGCCCTCGGGGCAGGTGCCGCGCCTGAAGAGGTAAGGGAACTGATCAAGTATTATAAAATGATGAAACGTGCGTTGAAGGGAGTCCGTGGCGGTGGCGGCAAATTCGATATGCAGCGCATGATGAAGCGTTTTAGTGGATAAGTAATGACTATTTTTGCCATCATCGGCCACCTCGCCGCCACTACGGGAGGGTTCAACCTCAATGATATGCCTGGTGGTGCCGGCAGGATGGACGTCCTCTGCCGTTCGGTGAATGCTTCTTTGTTTCTGTCGCATGACCTCAGGAGAGATGTCACGGTATACCTTGTCCTTCTCGGTGGGACCGACGCGCCAAAGACCATTCTGTTCTCCGGTGAAAAAATCAGGTCACTGAACCCCGACGAACGCAGTGCCGGTGCCCTGATCAAGAAAGCTCTTGAACTTCCCGTTGGAGAAGAGTTCCGCGAATCAACAAGGGGTGTCTATGTGCGGCGGGGTGGCCTTTCACGTCTCCTTGGGGAGCACGCATTTGCCGTGCTTGACGAGGGTGGGGAAGATGTTTCCTCGGTGGCTTCATTTCCTGAAGCGTTTCTGCTTTCTGACCATCTCAACTTCACATCCGAAGAACTGGACCTCACAAAAAACTGCCATAAATATTCTGTCGGGCCAAAAATTCTCCATGCGGACCATACCATTACCGTGCTGCTGAACGTACTTGACCGCCGGTTCATTGGACAAGGATAGCCGGAAACCGAATGGGTAATTGCAGAAATCCTCATTTTCATAACATGAGGTAAAATAGCAGCCAGGAAAGGAGGGGGTTTCACCCCCTCCCTGCCCCACCCCTATTAAGATATTCCTTGGGCAGGGGATTCCGAAAATCATTTGAATTATCAGAGATTTCAATCCGGTCTCTATCCCAACCGGGTCGCCAAAGCGGCGGGGCGGAGCCCCGGGAGCGTGAGTAATTTTAATGCATTATTGACAAAAATGGAGTTCTTGAATATCGTTCCGTTGACTATGTGATTCATTCTCTCAAAAACGTGATATGAGATACCTTTCTCTGACGCTGAAAAAGTGTCACAGAATTGCCGGGCTCCATCCTCTTATTACACCAGACGTCAATTTAGTATAGCGAAAAGAGGATATCGATAATCCTGAAATCACGTCATATTGCTGCGGACTGGAGATACCTGGAAATGAAGGAACAAGAAAACGGGGATACGTGTTGCAACGTTCCATCCCCGGGACCGGAATTATTAGAGAAAACAGGGGAAATCCTCGGATATGGGGAGATCTGTGATAATTGTCTCGGCCGTTTTTTTGGGAAACGCTCGTTCGGGATCACAAATGAAGCACGAGGTCGGGGACTCCGTGTTGCCCTAGCCCTGCAAGCGAATGTCCCTTATACTGAGCACGCGGGCAGCTGCTGGATCTGCAATAATGAATTTCAACGTACTGCGGAATGGGCGGCGCGGGCTGTGGAGGCTGTTTCAGGGATTGAATTTTCAACCTTCCTTGTGGGTACAAGGGTCCCGCCACTCATTGCAGAGAGCGAGGAGATGGTCTGGAGTGAATGGTCTGGAGTGACCTATCCCTGCCTGATCCTGAACCACTGAAATCGGAGATGAACCGGGAAGTCGGAAAACTGATAGGGAAACTTACCGGGAAAAAAGCAGACCTGGTGCACCCGGATATTGTTTTCATCCTTGACCTGTCAGGGGATGTCGTGGAACTTAAGGTACACCCGGTGTTCGTTGCCGGGCGCTACATGAAATACGAGCGGGGTATCCCCCAGACCCACTGGGACTGCCGTGAATGCCGTGGGGCCGGGTGTGAGAAATGTGACTTCACCGGAAAACAATACATGGACTCCGTTGAGGAGCTGATTGGAAGACCCGCTGCTGAAGCCCTCGGTGGTTCGTGGGCGGTCCTCCATGGGTCCGGGAGGGAAGATATCGATGCACGGATGATTGGCACCGGTCGACCCTTTGTCCTCGAGATCGAATCCCCCAGGAAGAGGTCGATGGACCTTGCAGCCCTTGAAGCCCTCATCAACGAATCGGCACAGGGGAGAGTTTCTGTTACTTTGTCACGCTGGTGCGGGCGGGACGACGTGGAAACCATTAAATCGAACAAAGCGCATAAAAAATACAGGATCCTGGTCGAGGTAGACGGTACTGTAACGGTCGAGGGGCTTTCAATAGCGCTCTCCGCTATTTCAGGAGTCACAATATTTCAGCGCACCCCAGAACGGGTCGCTCATAGACGAGCTGACAAGGTCCGGGAACGTCGTGTCCTCGATATCGAGTACATTGGTACAGAGGAAGGCCGGTATGTCATCGAGGTGACCGGGGAAGCAGGCCTCTATATCAAAGAACTCGTATCCGGCGATAATGGCAGGACACACCCGAGCCTGACCGAGGTCCTCGGCATGCCTGCACGGGTGGTAACCCTTGATGTCGTGCAGGTGGAAGGAACAGAAGAGGTGAAAGAAGATGGCACATCACAACGGCCCACGAAAGAAAACACGGTATAAATTAAAGAAGGACCTGAGAAAGCGCGGCATCTGCCCGGTGACCTCGGTCATCCAGCAGTTCGAGATCGGAGAAAAGGTACATGTGGTCTGCGAATCGAGTATCCAGAAAGGCATGCCACACCGCCGGTTCCATGGGAAGACCGGGACTGTCCTTGGCAAGCGCGGCCGTGCATGGGTCCTCGAGATCCGTGACGGGAACGCAGATAAGGTCGTAATTGCGAGATCGCAACATCTAAAAGCACAGAGGTAAATAACCCATCAGGTAGCCGGCATGAAAGTAAAAGCAATCGTGAGCGAGGAGCGGATCACCTTACCGGAACTCCGCGAACAGTTACAGGCGATGGAAGGCCAGCGGCTGGAATCCGGTAAGGAGATGCCCTATGAGCTCCGGAAGAGTATTGAGCATGCCAACACCCTTGCCAGGACTGATGCAAAAAAGTCGAGGGAGCTTGTCGAGGCACTCCTGAAACTGGACAAGATGAAACCCGATATCGCGTTTCGTATAGCGAACATTATGCCCCGGACCCGTGATGAACTGCGTGCCATCTATGCGAAGGAAAAGTATTCGCTTACCACGGATGAACTTGAAACAATTATCAATCTCGTAAAAACCCATTTCTGAGGGTTGGACCATGAAGGCTGACAAGAAGGAGATCAATGCATTAGTACTCGATGTGCTCCTGAAGGGCCATCCTGAGGATCCCCGCCCGGTTTTCAAACGCGAACCCGTCATCCAGGCGATAGATGTCCAGTTCTTTAACAAGTCAATATCTATCAGCCCGAAGCTTCACATGCTTCACCTGCTCCCGGGTATCGGGAAGAAACTGATGTGGGAGATCCTCGAAGCACGGGAGAAGAAACCGTTCGAGAGCTTTGCCGATATCAGTGCAAGGATCAAGTCAATCCCGCACCCTGAAAAGATGATTATCGCACGGATCATGGAAGAACTCCAGGACCCGGAGATCAAGTACCACGTGTTTACCTCGAAATGAAGGCCCCGAAAGACCAGCACTTCCTGGTCGATCAGAACGCCGTAGAGCGCATTGCAGGGCTTGTTGAGGTGAAAGGCCGGGTCGTCCTTGAGATTGGCCCGGGCACCGGGGTCCTTACCCGTGCTCTCCTTTTCCGGGGTGCACATGTCCGTGCAATAGAACTCGACAAGGAACTTTTTTCTTATCTTTCAGAGCTGTTTGCAGATGAAATCGCTTTGAATAAACTTGAATTACGTTGTGGAGATGCCACCAAATGCGAATTTCCACCGTTTGAAATTGCAATATCAAATCTCCCGTATTCTGCGTCATCGAAAATTACTTTCCGTCTCCTGAATATTGGTTTCGAGACT